>CANKKB010000007.1 GCA_947482555.1 Burkholderiaceae bacterium
CCAATTAAAACGCTAGCCGCATCGGGTATTAAAGACTTTAGCAAGTTACTGAATATCGTTGCCAGTTCCGCCCCCTTGCGCCGTAATGTCACCATCGACGACGTTGGCAATACCGCAGCCTTTTTACTCTCTAATTTAGCTAATGGTATTACTGGCGAAATTATTTATGTCGATTGTGGCTATAGTCACATCGCCATTGACATAGGGTCTGCTTGAAAACTGTAACACTGCGCGAGGCACTCGGTTTTTGGCTTAAGCTCGGTTTTATTAGTTTTGGTGGACCAACTGGGCAAATCGCAATTCTGCATCAAGAAGTAGTTGAAAAACGCCACTGGATATCCGAGCGGCGTTTTTTACATGCCCTGAATTACTGCATGGTTTTACCTGGGCCCGAAGCCCAACAACTCGTAACTTATGTTGGCTGGCTCATGCACCGCAATCTAGGCGGAATCTTAGCGGGTAGTTTATTTGTCCTACCCTCCTTATTTATTTTGATTGCCCTTTCGTGGATATACATCCGCTTTGGCCAAGTGCCCATCATTGCGGCGATTTTTTTTGGCATTAAGCCAGCCGTCACTGCCATAGTGATTCAAGCAGTTCAGCGCATTGGCTCGCGCGCCCTTAAACATCAATCGCTCTGGTTTATTGCTGCGGCATCTTTCATCGCCATCTTTATTTTCAATTTAGCTTTCCCAGTAATCATTATTTTGGCTGCACTAATTGGTATGTGGGGGGGTAAGCGTTACCCCGCAGTATTTGCAATCACAGGTAGTGCCCATGGTAAAAAAGCGGATGGGACAAATGCAACAGCCTTAATTGATGATGACACGCCAATACCCGTACATGCCCGCTTCAATTTAAAAAAATCCATCGTGCACTCAATTGTTGGTCTTGGTCTATGGATTGCACCAATGGTCTTACTCATTGCGCTATTTGATTGGAAATCACTCTACCCACAACTAGCGTGGTTTTTTACTAAAGCCGCTCTACTTACTTTTGGTGGCGCCTATGCTGTACTGCCTTATGTTTATCAAGGCGCGGTTGATCAATACCATTGGCTTACCGCAGGCCAAATGATTGATGGACTCGCCTTAGGCGAAACCACACCTGGGCCTCTCATTATGATTGTGGCCTTCGTAGGTTTCTTGGCGGGCTACGCTCAACATCTTTTTGGCAGTATGAATGCCTTTTGGGCCGGTGCCTTCGCTGCGACTGTGGTCACTTGGTTTACTTTTTTACCGTCTTTCTTGTTTATATTACTGGGCGCCCCGCTCATCGAATCTACCCATGGCAAGCTCAGCTTTACAGCGCCCCTCACTGCGATCACCGCGGCAGTAGTTGGCGTGATTGCTAATCTTGGACTATTTTTTGCCTACCATGTGTTCTTTCCTCATGGTTTAGCGGGCACAATTTCTTGGTTCAGCATCCTGATCTTTATTGGTTCAGCAATCGCCTTGCTACGCTATAAAAAAGGAGTCATGCCAGTTCTGGGCTGTGCCGCATTAGCGGGATTGGCAAGCTTATTATTACCGTAGCACAATAGCGTATGCGCATCGAACCCACCACCATCAAACACCTGCAAGAATGGGTTGGTAAAACTGAAGTTTCCCATGACCAAATCACCGTAGCGCCAATCAATTGCTTGGCTGCCGCACTCGATTACCACGACCTTATTAATCCAGATGAACCTACTGCTTTGGCTTTGCCCGAACTATGGCATTGGCTTTATTTTCTGCCGCATGCTCGCCAAACAGAAATAGGTGCTGATGGCCATCCCCAGCGTGGCGGTTTTTTACCTCCAGTCCCCTTGCCCAGGCGCATGTGGGCAGGTGGGCGCTTAGATTGGCCGAACCCACTAAATTTATTACGTGTCGGCGATCAAATTGAAAAAGTATCTATTATCGAATCAGTTACACATAAAGCAGGTCGCACTGGTGATCTCATTTTTGTCTTGGTGCGGCATGTAATTTCGAATCAAACAGGTTTAGCGTTAATTGAAGAACATGATATTGTTTATCGCGATTCACCTGGTGTTAACGATAAACCTATTGCCCCAACCCCTGCACCGCAAAATGCGCTATGGACTAAAACGATTACGCCCACTGAGGTGTTGTTGTTCCGTTACTCTGCCCTGACCTTTAATGGCCATCGCATACATTATGATCGACGCTATGTTACGGAGGAGGAAGGTTATCCCGGCTTAATCGTCCACGGCCCACTGATTGCAACCTTACTTGTTGACTTAGTGCGACAAAGTATTCCCAATTGCACTCTCAAGCATTTCGAGTTCCGTGCCATTCGCCCTACCTTTGACCTTAATCCATTCACTGTTTGTGCAACTCCTGATAGCAGTAATGATCCTAACGGTAAAACCATTCAGGTGTGGGCGCAAGACCATGAAGGTTGGCTGACGATGCAAGCCACTGCAGTTTTAAATTAAATATCGCTACTCTCAACAATGCAAAACTACTCTGCTGAATTAGCCCACTTCGCTGCAAACTTATCTGCACAGGCAATTCCTGCCAGCGTCATGAATCGCGCCGAGGATTTATTGGTTGATTGGTTTGGTTCTGCGATTGCCGGAAAAGGTGCTAAGCCCGTAGAAATCATCGCCCAATTTGCCCAAGCAATGGGGCCCAATTTAATCATTCCTCAAGTATCTTCCTTAGGAGTAGCAGAAATTCTGTTGACACGTCAACCCTCCAGCCCGTACTTAGCCGCTATGGCAAATGCCGCCGCCTCACACGTAGCTGAACAAGATGATGTGCATAACGGCTCCGTTTTTCATCCCGCTACCGTAGTCTTTCCGCCAGCACTTGCTTGTGCACAAGCCCTCGGTTGTTCGGGGGAAGAATTACTAGTCGCCGCTGTTGCCGGCTATGAAGTAGGTATTCGGGTAGGTGAATTTTTAGGTCGCTCACATTACAAAGTTTTTCACACTACGGGTACAGCTGGAACCCTCGCGGCAGCAGCAACAGTAGGCCGACTCCTGAATCTCAATCCGGATCAAATGCTCAATGCTTTTGGTTCTGCGGGCACACAATCAGCCGGACTCTGGGAATTTTTACGCGATGCCGCCGACTCTAAACAATTACATACTGCGCATGCAGCAGCTGCTGGTTTAATGTCTGCCTATCTTGCACAAGCCGGATTTACTGGCGCACAACGCATTTTGGAGGGACCGCAAGGTTTAGCCGCTGGTATGTCAAGTGATGCTGAGCCGAGCAAACTGATTGATGGCTTAGGTCAGCGTTGGGCCTTAGCTGAAACTAGTTTTAAATACCATGCCTCATGTCGGCATACCCATCCGGCTGCCGATGCGCTGCTAGAAGTTATACAAAATCATAGTCTGCAGGCATCTGATATTTTGCGCATTGAGGCACTCGTTCATCAAGGCGCCATTGATGTGTTGGGACCGATAATTGATCCAAGCTCAATCCACCAATCCAAATTTTCAATGGGTACAGTCTTGGCTTTAGCGGCGCACTATCAATTTTTAGGCTTGTCTGAATTTGCCACACACTATCACGATGAGGCTATTTGTAATTTACGCGATCGCGTCACGATGACACTTGATCCCGAGGTTGATCAAGCCTATCCCCAACGCTGGATTGGTAAAGTTAAGGTCTACTTAAATGATGGCCGCTGTCTTGAGGGCCGGGTCGATGAACCCAAGGGTGATCCGGGCAACACGCTTAGTCGCTCTGAAATTACCGCGAAAGCCATGCGTTTAGCGCAATTTAGTGGGGGTGCTAGTGATGCTGAAATGACTCAAGCGCTCACTGCATTGTGGGAAATTCGCCGCTGCCCCAAAGTTGGCTTCTTCTTAAAACCCGGAATTTAATTTATCTTTCAACCTGCTATTCAGCTATTTAATCCAGAGTCAATCTCATGAGCCCCCTTGAAACCACTTTAGCATTCTGTACCAATTTTTTATTTGTCCCGGGCACCCGCCCTGACCGCTTTCTAAAAGCCCTCAATAGCGGAGCGGGCGGGGTCATTATTGATCTTGAAGATGCAGTTGGTGCTGACGATAAAGAAAAGGCGCGCAATCTTGTACGCAAGTCTTGGGGCGATTTTAGTGCCTCACAAAAAAAACAGTTAGTGATTCGTATCAATGCCCCTGGCACTAAATTTTATGGTGCCGATTTAGTGCTCGCTGAAGAAATCAATGCGCCTTGTTTGTTAATCCCCAAAAGTGAATCACGTGATCAAATTAATGGGGTAGCACAAATCTTGCCTACAACTGCCATTATTCCGATGATTGAAACTGCGCTGGGCCTGGAGTGCCTCAAAGAAATTGCTAATGCCCAACAAGTTTTACGTTTAGCTTTAGGCAACCTAGATTTACAGGCAGACCTTGGCATGGTTTGTGATGAACAAGAAAGTGAATTACTAACTGCACGTTTCCAGCTAGTCTTTCAATCGCGGGTGGCCGAAATTGCCCCACCTATAGATGGTGTAACACCTAGTACGACCGATGAAAACCGAATTAGTGCTGATGCTGTCCGTGCAAAACGCATGGGTTTTGGGGGTAAATTATGTATTCATCCAAACCAAATTAGTCTAGTACGCAAGGCCTTTGAGCCTAGTGCCGCTGAAATTGACTGGGCTCAGCGTGTCGTGCAAGCCGACCAGGATTCCCATGGCGGAGCAGTCAAATTAGATGGGCGCATGATCGATCGCCCAGTCGTACTGTTAGCACAAAGAACCCTAAGCCTATCTAAATAGTGCGATTTTGATGCGAAATTGCTGGTAAACACCTACCTTTTCGAGGCATTGCCAATGGCAGAATTATAAGGTTAATTATCGGAGATCTTCAATGAAATTGCCAATCACGCGCCACCATTTTGTGATGCCAGTGTTATCGTTAATTTTAGGCATCAGTGCCCTCTCATGCGCAGGCATCGCCTTCGCCCAAAGTAAGGCCAATGAAAAATTTCCTGATCGACCTATTAGCTTAATCGTACCCTTTGCAGCTGGGGGCCCAACCGATATTGTGGCGCGCCTGATTGCAGTGCCGATGGGTAAGTCTCTCGGCGAAACCGTCATCGTTGAAAATGTCTTGGGGGCTGGTGGTACGGTGGCCGCTACTAAAGTTGCTAAAGCTAAACCAGATGGCTATACCTTATTCATTTATCACATCGGAATGGCAACTGCACCTGCTCTGCACGATAAATTAGCGTATGACCCCATGAAAGATTTTGAATACATCGGTCAGGTGGTCGATGTGCCCATGGTGCTCTTAGCGCGTAAAGATTTCCCGCCCAATAATCTTAAAGAATTAATTGCTTATTTGAAAAAAAATGGGAATAAAGTCACCATGGCCAATGCTGGACCCGGTGCAGTTTCACAATTATGCGGCTTAGTCTTTATGGATGCGATTGGCGTAAAACTGACAACTATTCCTTATAAAGGTACTGGTCCTGCATTCAACGATTTATTAGGCGGCCAAGTAGATTTGTTGTGCGATCAAACCACCCAAACCTTACCGTTTATTAAATCCGATAAAGTCAAAACCTATGGGGTCACCACACCAAAACGGTTGGCCAGCTTACCTAATGTGCCTACTTTAGATGAAGGTGGTTTAAAAGGCTTTGATGTCAAAGTGTGGCATGGTATTTATGCACCCAAAGGAACGCCTGCGCCCATAATGAAAAAACTCAATACGGCTTTGAAAGTGGCTTTAAGTGATCCCGCCATTAAAGCGCGCATGGATGAATCAAGTATTGATATTGTGCCAATGGCAAAAGTATCAGAGCCGGGCCTAAAAGATCATCTTGAGAAAGAAATTAATCGCTGGGGTCCACTCATTCGCAAAGCTAATATTCCTGATTAAGCCTAATGTTTAAATTGCTTTATTGAGTTTGGCTGGTAGTAGTTGATTGCCAAACTCAATAAAGCCCACAGGCACAAAAAGGGATCGATTAAGTAGTCCCATAAATTGCTCGACTCATGCCATTGAAATGACCAAGCACATAAAGCGAGCGCAATTGCTAATACCACAATATGCAAGTTCATCCACCAAGCAATTAAGGCAAATAGCAATACAGTAAGCAAGAATGTCCATGAGCCATAACCCCATGCATAGGGATCAAACATAGTGAAGCCTAAGGCTAGCGGATAAAAAACCACTGCGATACAAGCTAAGCTCATTTTCACCTGAATCGGTAACGCCAATCTCTCATTCAAGATAAAACTAGACCACAATAAAACCAGTGTGACGACGCTCAAATCGCCAACAATACCCCGTACATAAGCGGCTAAAGGTAACTCTAGTGGAATGCCAAAATAATTCCAATACTCGCTAGGCAAAAATAAAAATAAAGTTAATCCGCACAGCAGTGAGATACGTTTTAATAACGATAAACTTTGCGTAAAAATGAATTTGCTAATCCAAATTAGTAAGATCGAACAAGTAATGGCCATTTCTAGCAAAGCCAGCACTTGCTGACCCGACAATGCCGTAAGGGCATTTATAAGTGCGTTCATGATGGCCTTAAGTCACTTCGCCGAATTTTAAGCCACTCTGCCGGCAGCTGCAGATGACGAATTTTTTTTCTATCCCAGGTATAGACTAAATGCGCATCGCCATTACTAGTCACAGTTAAAAATGGGTAAGAAAATTCGCGGCGTTCAGCTATGGGTAAATTACTATCATCTTCAAGTACAGAAATTAAGCGCCAAGCAGAATATCGCGTCTCTTGCGGATTGGCCATCAATAAAACCAAACGATGCCGCCCAACTGCTAAATCATTTAATACTAATAATCTCGTGCCATCGGGTAATTGCACTCCGGTAATTGCAGAATTGGGATTAGGCAACATCAAATCACTAGCATGCTCCCACCAATAACCAGCAGAATGCGTGATGCTACTAGGAATTTGGGCTGGACCAGAGCTACGCGCTTGGCGAAAAAAAGCCGTAGCTTGTTCAGTCGACTCAATAAAAACGAGGGGCTGTAGGCTTGCCCTACCCGAACTCATCCGTCGCTTATCAATGACACGGTGCGCATCAAGACGCAGGAACTCACCAAACTTACCAAGTAGCTCGTGATAAGAAGGTAAGCCTAAGCGACCATCAGCAAAACGGATAGCGGGTGACTTCACTAAAGAACTCAGGTTTAAGAAAGGTGAAGTAATTAAGCGGCTTGGCCGCTCCCAATTAATGCCTTCATCGTTAGACACTATCGAACTAATCGAACTTCCAGCCCAACCACCGATGGATACCGTGACAAAGAAAAGCCGCAAACGTCCATCGGTATCCCAAGCGGGTACTGGGTTGCCTAATTTAGCGATATAACGCGATAAACCTTTTTCAGCTGTAATGCGATCCATCACCACCGTTGGCTCACTCCAGTTACCTGTTTTTGTATTGAGCATCGAAGAAAGAATCACCACATCCTCCGCTCCCTCTCTGCTTCCAGCAAACCAAAATGCCCTTAAATTACCATCACTTAAGGGAATTAAAGAGGCTGCGTGAACTGAGGCTGCCTTTGAATTAGCGACCCAAGCTCCAGTTTCTTGTGGATCAAATTTGCTTAGCAACAGATTGGCGGCTGAGTTCGTCGGTACTTTTTCTCTACCTGCTGCTGAGACATCAAATAGGGGCGGCCTAAACTCAGACCATGCTGGTAAGCCCTTTAGATAAACAATGGCGCTAGCGGCAGCAACCAATAAAGCCATTAAACTTAAAACCCGTTTCATCGACAAGCATCCTTGAGTTTCAGGCTAGCCGCCAAATCAACGGAAGGTGCGGCAATCAAATATTCATTAACAAATAAATTTTGGTTAATTTGACCTAACAGAATCGCCAGAATTTCTTCCTCGTTTTGCCGAGCTCGCATTTCACTACGCTGCCCAATTATTTTACAACCCTCACACAAAACCAATTGCTCTGCAGGTGATGTATGCACAGCAAATAAAGGATATTGGCTGCTCAGCTTAGTCATATTATGAGCTGCATCCTGCTGATAGCCATGAATTCGAGCGCCCGGCATGAGTAAACGATATTCTTCATCTTTGGCTCGATAATCACAGGGTACCCACACATCTCGACCCTGGATTGCCGTCAGCGTGCTGGTGCTATAGCGTCCCAAATTCGACTCTAATGGCCAGAGGCCGCTGACAAGTAAAGTGCAGGCAAAAAAACTACCGGCTAAAGCGCTTAATTTTGTTGCATCCCGTCGCCAAAGACCGATTAACACTGTGCATGAAGCGGTAGCTAATAAAATCCAATGCCAAAAAGCAAACGGCCATGATAAGTTCCACCCGAACCAAACGAATGCTAGCGCTATCAAAAGCTCAAGCAGTAACGCAAGCTGAAATCCCCAGCGGGGTAAATGATTCCAATGAATAGCAATGAGGGCAGCAACAGCTGGCATTACAGGCAATAAATAACGTCCCGAACGTTGACTTGGCAAACTAAATATCAAGAAGAAAGTAAGGATAAATAGCCACAAGTAAACCTCTTCATTACTGATACGATAACGTTCTCGCCAACTTTGCGCTAAGGTAGAAAGAAAAACAAAAATAAATAAGCCGGCGTTTACCAAGAACATCACTAGTAGCATCCACAGGCTGTCTGCACCCCACAATAAATCCTTGAGGTAAGAAAAATTACCGGCAGTAAATTTGCCCGCATTCTCGCCAACGACAAATTCTCGCCAAACAGCGCCTGGTGCTGGGTCGAATACAAACCATAAGGCAAAAATCACTAACGCCAAAAGACCAATACCAATAATCTTGAAGCTATCGTTACGAATCACTTGCGCAACAGAGCCCTGTCGAAAACGCCAGTACCACAGGCTTAAACTAAGGCATGCTGGTACTACATAGGCAAAGGACTTATAAAGAAATGCAATGCCAAAACACCCTGCTGCACAGAATGGGAAAAGCCATTTTGATTCAAAAGCTGTGCGTCCCCAATACAGTAAAGCAAAAAACGGTAAGGTAAGCCAAAACACTTCGGGGGGATCGGTAAGAAAGGGGCGGCCATAACGATAGGTGGCAAAAAAACTCAACCAAATAAATGCGGCTAAACAGCCAGTGCGCCAATCGCGGGTAAAGCGCCTTACCGCTAAGAATAGAAAAAAAGCAGTTAGGGCGGTGTATAAAACACTGGGCCAGCGTAAATTCCACAAAGACCAATGCTGTCCCCAGCTACTCGTAGCAATGCCCTGCCAAAACAATAAGGGGGGCTTGGTATTTTGCATTTCCGCTAGGGTTGATTGCAGAGGTAACCAAGTCTGCGCATCCGCCGTCATCCGGGCAATATGCATATAAACATATTCGTCACCATTTTTGGGGGCGAAACGACTATCTAAGCCAAAAAGATAGGTGAAGCTCGCCAGAGCCAGTATCAGCCAAGCTGTTCGAATCGATAAATGTCCCCGCATCCCCCTAGTTTATCTAGTTATCGGGTGCACCTCGAGAAAGACTCTAAACATGACTAATAGGTTAAATTAAGGGTTAAGTACGGTTCGGTTAGCAGTTTTTAGCCGAATCGTTTAGCATCATCAATGCCCTCGGCAAATCCAACCAGTCGCAATGAAAGGAGTCTTCATGCAATCCGATACACCACGTGAGGTTTCAAAGCTAGAACATAATTTTGAGCGCTGGTCGATTCCGTTTGGCAACCTACTGGTCTCTATTTTTCATCGGCTAGCCTTATTTGCTATTGGTATGGCTACGGTTTGGTCAGCGGGAGACGCCTTTGTTACCATGTTCCAAAAAGGCTTTGCTACCGTTGGTGAACTCATTTTGCTATTTATTTATTTAGAAATTGGCGCAATGATTGGGGTCTATTTTAAGACCAATCGAATGCCAGTACGGTTTCTAATTGCAGTGGCTATTACTGCCGTCACACGGCTCATTATCGACATCGTCAGTACGAATCACGAGGCTAATATGCAGATATTGATTATGGCTGGAGCTATTTTATTATTAGCTTTTTCCAGCGCAATCATTCAATACTCCTCATCTACATTTCCCGATAAAGTCGACCCTAGTTAAAGTATGCAAATTCTCCGTAAGTCAAACGAACGCGGCTATGCAGATCATGGTTGGCTAAAAAGTTTTCATTCCTTTTCCTTTGCGGGATATCATGACCCTCGCTTTATGGGTTGGGGTAATTTAAGGGTCATCAACGAAGATTGGGTTGCGGCTGGCAAAGGTTTCGGTGAACACGGTCATCGGAACATGGAAATAATCACGTATGTACTTGAGGGAGTGCTCGCACACGAAGATAGTATGGGCAATATCGAAGGCATCCCACCGGGCAACGTACAGCGGATGAGCGCTGGTACGGGGGTTACCCATAGTGAATTCAATCATGCGCCAAATGCCACTACCCACCTCTTACAAATTTGGCTTGAGCCAAGCGTGGCAGAAATTGCCCCTAGTTATGAGCAGAAAACTATTCCCGCAGCAGAAAAAGAGGGGCAACTACGCTTAATTGCCTCCCCCACTGCCGCTCATAATTCAGTGATGATGACGGCAGATGCCAAACTCTATGCGGGTTTATTTTCTGGTACGCAGACTGCTGATCTCACACTTAATCCCCAGCGTAAGGCCTATGTGCATTTAGTTCGGGGAACATTAATGGTTAATGAACAGATTCTGCAGGCGGGTGATGCCTTACTCATTGCCGAGGAAGATCATCTTCACCTTAGTAAGGGGCAGGCTGCTGAAGTACTGGTGTTTGATCTAGCGCCTTAAAATTTATCTGTAAAATTAAACCATGAAATTCCAGGACTATTACGAAACGCTTGGTGTCGCCCGCACCGCAACTCAAGATGAGATTAAACAATCCTACCGCAAACTGGCGCGCAAATACCATCCCGATGTAAGCAAAGAAGCGGGCGCTGAAGAACGCTTCAAACAAGTTGGTGAAGCCTTTGCGGTACTCAAAGACCCAGAAAAACGGGCTGCCTACGATCAAATGGGTAGCCAATGGAAAAGTGGTCAAGACTTTACTCCGCCACCCGATTGGAATTCAGGATTTGAATTTAATGATGGCAACCATGGTGGTGACCAAAGTGAATTTTTTGAATCGTTATTTGGACGACAAGCACGTGGTGGCCAACGCCAACAAAGACGTAGTGCCAATATGAATTTTAAAGGCCAAGATCATCATGCCAAAATCATGATTGATCTCAACGACTCTTTTCAAGGCGCTAAGCGTAGCATTAATCTACAAATGCCGGCTTATGATGCCAATGGTAATTTAGTCGCGCAGGAACGCAAACTCGATGTCACTATTCCAAAAGGGATTCGCGCTGGCCAAAATCTCCGCTTAGCGGGGCAAGGTGGTCCAGGGATGGGGGAAGGTGGTGCTGGCGATCTCTACTTGGAAATTGCCTTTCATCCGCATTCGCTGTATCGAGTCGATGGTCGTGATATTTATATGGATTTACCGCTTACGCCGTGGGAAGCTGCGCTGGGCGCTAGCGTCACAGTACCCACTCCAGATGGTCCAGTAGCAATGAATATTCCCGCCAACTCGAGTGGCGGTCGCAAACTTCGACTAAAAGGCCGTGGCATTCCCGGCAAAGAAGCTGGTGATCTCTATGCCGTACTCACTATTACTTTGCCTCCTGCAGATAGCGAAGCCCATAAAGAAGCCTATAGTAATTTTGCCAAAGCATTTGACTTTAACCCACGTGCGTAGATAAAGGGGAAGATGCAATGATTCAAACTAATATCACTATTTTTCAAACTAGCGTGGTCGAAGAAGAAGTGCACATGACCATTGTAGAATTATGCCAAGCTGCAAGTACCCCCACAGATGAAATTATGTCCTGGGTTGCTGAAGGCGTTTTAAGTCCGGCAGGGTCAAGTCCTGAAGACTGGCGATTTAGTGGCAACTCTCTCCGCCGCGCCCGTTTAGCCGCCTCTTTAACAAAAGATCTCGAACTCAATACCCCAGGAGTTGCTTTAGCACTCGATTTATTAGAAGAAATTGCTGAGTTGCGGTCGCGTATGCAAAGGAGCAATCTACTTTGACAGGGCTTTCTTTTTTACCAAGGGTGGCGCAGTAGTTTTGCTCGCTAAAATAGCATCAGCACGGGCTTTCTGAATTTTCCAATCCTCATAACCACCCTCGTACTCTCTCCAAAAGCCTTCACCCTCGTTCGCAATAATACTGGTCACCACATTATCTAAAAAATAGCGATCATGACTTACAAGGAAAACAGTGCCTTTGTAATCTTGTAATAATTGCTCAAGCAAATCTAAGGTATCGATATCTAAATCGTTGGTAGGTTCATCTAACACCAATACATTGGCAGGTCGAGCAAATAATCGCGCTAGTAATAAACGATTCCGCTCGCCGCCCGAAAGCGTACTTACAGGTGAATTCGTTCGTTCGGGAGAAAATAAGAAGTCATTTAAATAACTCTTTACATGTTTGCGATTGCCATTAATTTCTACCCACTCACTACCAGGACTAATGTAATCTTCCAGAGAAGCATTGAGATCAAGGGCTTCACGCATTTGATCAAAATAGGCCACCTCAATTCGTGTGCCCATTGTTACTGTGCCAGAATCTGGCGCAATTTCTCCTAAAATTAACTTTAGTAAAGTTGTTTTACCGGAACCATTAGGGCCAAGTAAACCTACTTTATCGCCGCGCAAAATCGTCGCAGTAAAATTACTCACGATCGGTCGATCATAGGCTTTAGAAACAAACTGCAGATCAGCGACAATTTTGCCGCTGCGCTCACCAGCTGATACCGCTAATTTCACTTGGCCCATCGCATCACGGCGCTCTGCTCTACTTGCCCGCAATTTTTCCAGACGCACGATGCGGCTGATACTCCGAGTTCTGCGGGCCTCAACCCCTTTGCGAATCCATACTTCTTCTTGGGCTAATAACTTATCAGCCCTCGCATTAGCAAGCGATTCAGAAGATATCTCATCTTCTTTGAGTTTTTCATAGGCCGTGAAGTTGCCAGGATAAGTACGAATGATGCCTCGATCGAGTTCAATAATTTGGGTACAAACGGCATCCAAGAAAGCCCGATCATGGGTCACCAACAAAATGGCGCCATTAAAGTCGTTTAATAAACTTTCAAGCCAGCTAATGGAATCTAAATCTAAATGGTTGGTAGGTTCATCCAAAAGCAAAACATCAGGCATTGCCACTAAGGCTTGCGCTAAAGCAACCCGCTTTTTATTGCCGCCCGATAAGGTAGCAATTTGCGCCTCAGGGTCTAAATGCAAACGATCTAAGGTTTCATGGACGCGTTGCTCCCAATTCCAACCGCTAATAGCCTCCAGCTTCGACTGCAATTCATCAAGCCGGTGGTGAGCTGCATCATCCCATTCTCCTACACTCAATTCTTCATATTCTTCACGCAAGGCTTTAGCGATAGAGACGCCCTCTGAAACAACAGTAAACACTGTCTCGTGGGCCTCAAAAATAGGCTCTTGAGCAACGTATGCCATACGTAGACCTTGCTGATATTGCAAGGTTCCGTCATCAAGCTTCTCTAAGCCTGCCAGAATTTTTAAGAGGGAAGACTTGCCTGTACCATTGCGGCCAATTAAGCCAACGCGCTCACCCGCCTCTAAGGAAAAGGCGGTGTTTGCTAGTAAGTCAACATGGCCAAAAGCCAGTTTTGCATCAGTAAGTACGATTAAAGCCATGGCGCATTATCGTCGGTTTACTAAATCCAGTGCTAAAGCTTCCGCGACCTTAATGCCATCGACTCCAGCTGATAAGATTCCGCCAGCATAACCTGCGCCCTCCCCAGCAGGATATAAACCCTTAATATTTAGGCTTTGATAGTTTTCACCACGCGTAATACGCAGTGGTGCTGAAGTCCGCGTTTCAACGCCGGTCAGAACAGCATCGGCCATAGAAAACCCCTTAATTTGCTTTTCAAATGCAGGAATTGCTTCCCGAATTGCTTCGATTGCATAGGCCGGTAAACTCGTCGACAGATCAGTGAGATGAACTCCCGGCTGATAAGACGGTAAAACGGTACCAAACTCTTTAGATGGCCTGGCGGCTAAAAAATCGCCTACCAACTGGCCTGGTGCCTCATAAGTTGAGCCGCCCAAAACGTAAGCATTGGCCTCGATTGAACGCTGCAACTCCAGACCCGCTAAAGGATGAACGGGGCCAGAGCCTGATTCAGTCGCCGGTAAAAAATCAGCTGGCGTAATCCCAACCACGATGCCGGCATTTGCATTACGCTCATTACGTGAGTATTGACTCATGCCATTCGTAACCACGCAATGGGGTTCGGATGCTGCGGCCACCACCATACCACCGGGGCACATACAAAAACTATAAACCGTACGACCGTTTTTGGCGTGGTGAACTAATTTGTAATCGGCGGCGCCAATTAATGAATTGCCAGCATGTAGGCCTAAACGCGCGCGATCAATCAGCGATTGTGGATGTTCAATACGAAACCCAACAGAAAATGCTTTGGCTTCCATAAAAACACCTGCGTCAAACAAGGCCTTAAAGGTGTCGCGTGCGCTATGGCCTAAAGCTAATACAACATGATTTGCTAATATCTCCTCGCCACCTTCTAATTGCACCGCTTTAATCGCCTGAGCTTCGATACGGAAGCCCACAACTTTACTCACAAAGCGAATTTCGCCACCTAAGCGAATAATTTCTTGGCGCATTTTTTCTACTACACCAACTAAGCGGAATGTACCAATATGCGGTTTAGCCACATATAAAATTTCAGCAGGGGCACCGGCCCGCACAAACTCTTCCAACACCTTCCGACCGTAAAAATGAGGATCTTTAATTTGGCTGTAGAGCTTCCCATCTGAAAAGGTGCCGGCCCCCCCTTCGCCAAACTGCACATTCGACTCTGGATTTAACGTATTTTTTCGCCAAAGACCCCAGGTATCTTTTGTTCGTTCGCGTACTGCCTTACCTCGTTCAAGGACAAGCGGTTTAAACCCCATTTGCGCCAAAACTAGGGCAGCAAAAATACCACAGGGCCCAAAACCAATTACTACGGGGCGCTCGGCATTGTCCTGTAAAGCCTGCGTAACAAAGTGGTAGCTGGTATCGGGCGTTAAACGAATCCGCTGATCACCAGTAAAGGTTTTTAATACCGCTTGCTCATCGCTCACCACAACATCAACGGTATAGATGAAGGCTAGGCCAACATTTTTACGCGCATCGTAACTACGCTTAAAAACAGCGAATTCTGGTGTCGCAGATTCATTCAATTTCAGGCGTTGAATAATTTTCTTGACCAAATCTTCGGCGGAATGGTCAATAGGCAGGCGCAGTTCAGTAATTCGAATCATTAGGGGCTATTTAACCATTCTTTGGCATACTCAACAGATGAAACTCGTAATTCAATCATGGCAAGAAGCCGGAATCCTAGCGACCAGAGTACGCCATGCGGTCTTCGTAGAAGAACAGCACGTACCTATTGAATTAGAGCTAGATAGCATTGATTCCCGTGCCTGGCATGCTCTTGCCTACCTCAATGGAATCTGCGTAGGAACCGGGCGTTTATTTATAGAGAATGATCATAGCCATATCGGTCGTATGGCAGTATTAGCGCCTTACCGTCGACAAGGCCTGGGAAGTGCGTTATTGTCGACACTTGTGCAATGCGCCCAAGCACACAATATGGGTACCATTTATCTAAACGCTCAAGTATCGGTTATACCCTTTTATGCCAAATTCCATTTTATTCCTGAAGGCGCCATTTTTAATGATGCTGGCATACCCCATCAAACAATGCGCTTAAATTAACCAGTATGGCTCTACGCGCAACGATTCATAAAGTCGAACTTCATCTTGCCGATGCCGATCGTAATTATTATGCAAGTCATTCACTAACTATCGCTAAACATCCGTCAGAAACTGACGAACGCATGATGGCGCGTTTAATCGCATTTTCACTATATGCACAAGAAAATTTAGTCTTTAGTAAGGGGCTTAGCGATACTGATGAGCCTGATATTTGGGTCAAAGATTTAACCGACGCGATTCAATTATGGATTGAAATTGGCCAACCGGAAGAGCGCCGTATATTGAAAGCCTGTGGTCGCTCAGACCAGGTCGTTGTTATTTGTTATGGGGGTCAAGCAAGTAAAATTTGGTGGCAAGGAATTCAACATAAAGTGACGCGTGCACAAAATCTGCAAGTCATCGCTTTACCTAAGGAAGCAATTGATACACTTGGCAAGTGGGTTGAGCGCGGAATGACCATTCATGTGAATGTACAAGATGGCGAAATGCTGATCTCGACAGATCAAGGGCAGATTAACTTAAACCCTGAACTCTGGTATCAAGGTAAAACTAAATAATCTAAATACGTCATCTACAAGCTTAACGATCAAGCTGGTCATTCATTTTCAAATTGAGTTCGCGGGCAGTTTCAAGCAAGCCTTCATAGCCAGAGCGTAAATGGGCGGGTAAATCGACATCGCCAATCATCGATCCTATCGTTTCAGTCAAGCTATATAAAATGCCTTTAGCGGCGCTACTTGCAATGCTCTGACTCGCAATGAGGTCACTAACATGCTTAACGGCAGCATCGAGATGTTCAAATTTTGGCGTTGGGTTTGACACAGAGTTCCTTATTGATTTGCTTTTACCTAGTTTATCAGTGCCAGCCGATAAAATACAATGCTGTAGTATAAAACTCCTCCAGCGTAGCCCTACTTCATGAACCCAACCCTTGCTTAAAGCCCAAAAACAGTATCTTACTAGCATCTTGATGGCCAGTGTAGGGGCAGTGCTTTTTTCAGGCAAAGCCGTCATTATTAAATATGCCTACCGCTATGGTGTTTCACCTGAAGCACTTTTAGCGCTTCGTATGCTGCTAGCATTACCGATGTTTTGGTGTGTCTACTGGTTTTTCTCTGGTAATAATAAAAAATCACCACTTTCGAAAACAGATTATCTTAAATTAATCGGCCTCGGCTTTATTGGTTATTTTTTTTCAAGTTATCTTGATTTTCTAGGGCTGCAATATATTTCTGTTGGCCTAGAAAGAATTCTTTTGTACCTCACACCGACCATTGTGATCCTCATCTCCTATTTTTTTATGCAAAAAAGAATCACTCGCTTGCAGTGGTATGCAATGGTGATAGGCTATCTTGGGGTCATGCTAGTCTTTTTGCAGGATGTTGGCTCCAAGGGAGATAGTGCTTGGCTCGGCGCTCTTCTTGTATTTGGTAGCACCTGTATGTACGCAGCGTATTTAATTTCTGCCGGTGAAATGGTAAACCGCATTGGTAGTATGCGTCTAGTAACTTACGCCACATCCATTTCCGCCATATTTAGCGCAATCCAAATCGGCCTCCATCAGCCTAGCGCCTTATTTACACAACTGCCCCAAGTTTATTGGTTGAGCTTAGTGAATGCCAGTATTTGCACTGTCATTCCGATGTTTTTAATTATGATCGCAATCCAGCGGGTAGGCTCTTCAGTAACTGCGCAAGCAGGTATTTTGGGGCCACTGGCAACAGTTTTTATGGGCTGGTATTTTCTAGATGAAATAATGTCACTGATGCAAATTTTTGGCATGGCTCTGGTAGTAGCTGCCATGTGGTTACTAGTGCGCAACCGTGAAGCGATTACGAGCTAATTTTTAGCCGAGCGCTAACTCGGCAACCTGCAAGTTCTGCGCTACCTGAGCGGCAATCTCAAAAGAATGCAAGCGTGCTTGATGATCAAAGATTTGACCTGTCATCATCAATTCATTCGCTCCGGTACGATCAATTAGATCTTGTAAGCCGGCCTGCAAAGTACTAGGCGAACCGACGACAGTACAAGCAAGCATTTGCTCAATTGCTGCCATTTCATGAGGCTCACAAAATGCGGTGATGTCATCAATTGGGGGCGGTAATTGACCGCGGGTATTACGCCTCATGCGCACAAAATTTTGCTGTAAAGAGGTAAACAAATAATTTGCCTCCGCATCAGTGTCTGCGGCAACAATATTAACGCCAATCATGACATGGGATTTTTCTAATTGTGTGGAAGGTTTAAAGCCTGCTTGATAAGTACGCACTGCATCTAATAAATAATCCGGCGCAAAATGAGAGGCAAATGCATAAGGCAAACCAAAGTGTGCAGCCAGTTGCGCACCATAAAGGCTAGAACCTAAAATCCATAAGGGGACTTCCAACCCCATTCCAGGAATAGCCCGCACTGTCTGCCCCGCAGAGTCAGAAGCAAAATAGTGCTGCAATTCCAATACATCTTGCGGAAAGCGATCATCGCTCCCCATTAAATCGCGGCGCAAGGCGCGAGCAGTCGACTGATCAGTGCCTGGTGCACGACCCAAGCCTAAATCAATGCGCCCTGGAAATAATGAGGCTAAGGTACCAAACTGTTCAGCAATTATCAGTGGCGCATGGTTTGGCAACATAATGCCGCCAGAGCCTACCCGAATTGTTGAAGTACCGCCAGCAACATATGCAATAACCACTGCTGTAGCTGAACTCGCATTACCAAGCATATTGTGATGTTCGGCTAACCAAAAACGCGTATAACCCCAGCGTTCAGCGTGTTGCGCTAAGTCGCGGGAATGCTCAAGTGCATCAGCCGCGGTAGCGCCCTGAGGAATGGGGGACAAATCTAAAATTGAATAAGGAAATGGCATTGCGGACTAATCTACTTTGGCGCCAGATATTTTGACTACTTGGGCCATCTGCTCATAATTACGCCGTAATAATTGGTTTAATTCATCGGGGGTCATCGCGCCTGCCTCAATACCTTGTGCTTTAAAGCGCTCACTTATCTCTGGCCGCTTCATTAGCTGAGTAATATCCAGTGAAATTTTATTGATTACTTCTTTTGGTGTCGCTGCAGGCGCTAATAACGCAAACCAACTATCAAAAACATAGCCTTTAAGGGTATTGTTGATGGGTAATATTCCAGGTACAAAGGGTGATGGTTTTTCTGTAGTGACACCGAGAAAGCGAATTCGACTGTCTTTAGCAAATGGTAAAGCAGAAATATTCGCTGCGATAACAGCCTGAGAGCGGCCCGCTAAAAGTTCATTAATCGCTTCGCCAGTTCCCTTGGTCGGAATATGGGTCATATCCAAGCCAGCTAAACCAGTAAAGTAAGCCATAGCCAAGTGTGAAGCACTGCCATTGCCAGCGCTCGCAAAATTAAATTGTCCGGGTTTTGATTTCACTAAAGCAATAAATTCTGCCACCGTCTTGGGTGGAAACTCTGCATTCGTCATCAACACATATCCGGTATTACCAAGATAAGCTGCGCCCGTAAAGTCCTTCAAAGGGTCATACGGCATTTTTGAAAAAAGTGAGCCATTGATGTTGTGGCTTGCAGCTGCAACTACCAAGGTATAACCATCAGGAGCGGACTTCGCCACTAAGTTTGTGCCAACGGTACCGCCTGCACCTGCGCGATTTTCTACTATTACAGGTTGACCAGAAACGTTAGCCAGTTCATTTGAAAAAGAACGCGCTAGTAAATCTTGCACCCCTCCAGCAGAAAAGGGAACTACTAGCTTGACAGGGCGAGATGGCCAAACATCAGCAGCATTGGCGTGGAGGCTAAAAAAAGCCAAAATCATCAGTAGAAAAGTTGACATAGGCTCTACAGTAGCAGAAATAACGTATCCCGTAAGGATGGATGCTGATTTAGTACAAATTCTCTTATTTGAGGGCCTGGGCAAAGAAGTTCAATATTACTACTGGCCCAATTACTATGGGCATTACTGCACATGGCATTGGTGCCTCATGAATCATTAGAAGCATTTTTATTTGGCGCTGTTAATTGAGATGAAATCACAATGCCTGCGACAATTAAACCAAAGGCGGCAGCATGAAATAAATGCGGCATATCGCCTAAAAGCGCTGCGGCAAAAAAAGCAGTAAATAAAGGAATTAAATTCCCAAAAAATCCAGCAATATTGGGGCCCGCAATTGCCACTCCAGCACCCCAACAGCGATACGCAATTAGAGCTGGTCCTAAGCCACAAAAAATCAGTAGGGGCCAAGATAGGGTTGAGCTTAAATCGATTTGTGATAGACCTAAACTAAACTCAAGGAAGGCAAATAAAAATGACCAAGTTAAACCTAAAACAATTTGCGCTAATAAAAATTCAGTCCAGCGCCATTGCTTTTCAGGGCTTTTGCCAGGCTTACTGAGCATCCAGCTATAACACGCCCATAGCAAGGTAGCCGAGACCATTAACATATCGCCTGGCACAAACTCCAAGGTTAAAATGCCATCTAAATCGCCACGAGACAAAACAACTGTAACCCCAATAATTGATATGACTGCGCCAATCATTTGCCAAAGGTGTACGCGATTTTGATAAAAAATAGAACCTACTAATAACATCCAAATAGGCATACTAGCGCCAATTAAAGTAACATTAAGAGGCGAAGAAGTTTCGAGGGCAATGTATAAAAAAGCGTTATAGCAACCTACGCCCAATAAACTTAAAATGAGAAAACGTTTTTTATGTAGCCACAGGGGACTTTGAGGTAATAAAATTTTCCAGCCAAATGGCATCAATACAGCAGCAGCGATCATCCAGCGAAATAAATTGAGTAGCGCAGGTGACAAATGTCCGACAAACCAACGACCAACAATGGCATTACCACCCCATAAAATAGTAGCCAATACTAGATAAGTCGCGGCAGTTAAAGTTAGTTGGTAACGAGATGAAGGCATATTAAAAACCGCCCGAAGGCGGTTTCGTTAGTCATCAAAAGGCAATTATTTCTGGCAGTATTATTTAGCCAACGCTTTAGCGGCTGACCCAATAATGACTAGCGACCAGCCTTGTAGGACTAATTCAATCGCAATTAGCATCCCAGGAACCCAAAGACTAGAAGAAGGCCAACTACTCATAATTAAGGCGGCAAGAATGATTGAAATCAGACCAGAAACTGCCGCCCATACCCAGCCATTCATCAGGCGGTGTTGAAATGCTGAAAAAATACGCATGAGGCCAGAGAAGAAAAAGAAAACTGCTAACCAAAGTGTTAATCCAGCCAGGCTAGCCAGCGGGAAAAAACAGACATATAAGCCAGCAACAACATAAAGAATCGACATAATCAACTGAATACCAACTGACTTCCAACCATGCGATTGCATCGCGTGATAGCCCTGCAATAAACCAGCGGCAATCGCGAAACCGCCCAAAACACTAACCGAGATGAGCGAAAACACGGTTTGCCCAAAAAAGCCAATGGTTCCTAAGACCAACATCATTACGCCTAAACCAATCAGTAAATTTGCATTATGTGCAACTTTACCAAGTACGGCGGCTTGTAACGTAGTGAGTTGAGGAGTTTGTGTGCTTGTCATGACTTTCCTTAATTAATCTTATTGAATGAATATCTTATTACTTTTAATAAGTTCAGAATAACATGGGAAATTAGGTGCTTGAAAATGGCCTCATCGAACGATAAACCTCTCGGCGCGAGCGTTTACTTAAGACTAATTGCCACAATTGACCTTGACGAGAACGAAAAAACCCAGCGCATGACAGTAAATAGTAAGACCACATCCGATAAAAGCGCTCACTGTATTCACTTGCTACCTGTGGCCAAGTTTGGACAAAGTTAGCATACCAAGCAAGTAAGGTTTTATCGTAATCTTGCCCAAAGTTATGCCAGTCTTCAATTAAAAAGCGACCGTCTAACGCACATGTAAGTTCTGCTGAGCAAGGAACCTTACCATTAGGAAAAATATAGCGGTCAATCCATGGATCAGTGCGAGTGACTTCTATATCACTTCCAATAGAATGCAATAAAAATAGTCCATCATCTTTTAATAATCGCTTGGCAGCATCAAAATAGGCAATGTAATTTTTTTCGCCCACATGCTCAAACATACCAACTGAAACAATTTTGTCAAAAGTGCCCTGTAAATCACGATAATCAATAAGCTCAATTGTGACTGGCAGCCCAGCGCAGCGCTCTTGCGCTAATGCCTGCTGCTCCTTAGAAACTGTAATACCAATTACTTCAACGCTGTAATTTTTAGCCGCATAGGCAGCTAAACCACCCCAACCACAGCCAATTTCTAATAATTTTTCGCCAGACTTAAGTTGCAATTTACGACAAATCATTTCTAATTTGTCATCTTGGGCTTGCGCCAAATTACTGGCCTTCTCCCAATAAGCGCAGGAATACATCATCCGAGGATCAAGCATACGTTCAAAGATATCGTTACCAATATCATAGTGCTGCTCACCAACCTGGAAAGCGCGTTCTTTAGATTGCAAATTAAATAATTTCGCGCGCAAGACTTCCCCAACCATTCGAACACGTGCAAAACCGCGTACAGTTTCATTGAGATCTTTGCTGAGCAAGCGACAAATCATTTCATCAAGCTGTGCGCAATCCCAATATCCATCCATATAAGATTCGCCCAAGCCGAGCGACCATTTAGACAAAATCGCATCGTATACCTTAGGGTTATGAACTTGAATATCCCAAGGGTTTGAGCCATTGATTGCTATCCCACAATGCCCAAATAACTCCACCAAAACGGGGGGAGGCGCACTCTGCTCGGTTAAGTAAGGCTGACTAATAGAATTCATCATTAAATCAACAGATTAGACTAGGCAAGTTAATATTCTATAAACATTCTACAATTGATCTTTATATTTTTAAAGCAAAACTATGAAACAGCGCTATTCCCATATTGCTATTTCCCTACACTGGATTATGGCAATAGTGGTGCTGACGACCTGGACGATAGCCCAAATTGCAGGTGGTATGCCCGTAAGCCCCGATCGTATTTTGGCCATTAGCTGGCATAAATGGCTTGGGTTGACTGTTTTATGGCTGGTTTTTGTACGCCTGTTTTGGCGAGCAACGCATCCAGCTCCAGAATTAGCTGTTCGCCTGCCCGCCTGGCAAGAACGGATCATGCAACTCACCCACTTAGCCTTTTATTTACTGATGATTGCTATCCCCATTGTTGGCTGGCTAATGAGCTCGGCTAAAGGCTATACCGTCAACTATTTTGGGCTCTTTGAATTACCTGATTTAATCCTGAAAGACAAAGCAACTGGGAGCCTGCTTAAACAAACTCATGAAATTTTAGCTAATATATTAATTAGTTTAGTTGCCTTGCATGTGCTGGCAGCCTTAAAACACCATTTCTGGGATAAAGATGGCCTACTTAAACGAATGTCGTTTTTTAAATAAGCCTGCAGGTCAGTTAAAAATGCAATTTTTACGCTTATCGTCTTTAAAATTGAAGGGATTCAAGGGCTTTGTTTATATTGCATTAGTACAATTTTCTGCTCACGCTCTAGCAATCGAATTTAATGCCATTGATACCGCCAAAAGTAAGATTAATTTTACGAGTAAATTAATGGGCTCCACTATTAATGGCAGCTTCGATCAGTTTGGTGGAGTGGTTAATTTTAATCCGGATAATCCGGAAAAAGCTAAAGCAGATATCTGGATTGCATTGGCTAGTTTTAATGCTGGTGGCGATGAGTTACGAGATGAAGCACAAGGCAAAGAGTGGTTTAACAGTAAAGTTTTTCCTCGAGCGCAATTTGCATCTGAAGCCATTAAAAAATTAGGTGCTAATAAACTCGAAATCAAGGGTAAGCTCACTATTAAAAACAAAACGCTACCTCTAACCATGGTAGCCGACTATCAAACCCAAGATAAGCAAATGATCTTTAACGGTAGTTTTGAATTAATGCGTCTAAGTTATGATTTGGGAGCGGCAGCTTGGGCCGATACCAAATCCGTTGCCAATGAAGTGCCAGTCAAGATTCGCCTAGTTTTAAACCCCAAATAAGTCAGTCTGCATCCCCATCTATTAAATTAACATCGGAGAAATCTATGAAAGTAACGTTTTTTAGCAAATCTTTAGCCGCCATTGGCTTGGTATTTGGCCTCAGTATTCAAGTGAGCGCCGCTCCTGAAACTTACACAACAGAAGCAAACCATACTTTTGCCGAGTTTTCTTATAACCATCTTGGTCTATCTACTCAAACCAGTCGCTTTAATACTGTCAGTGGCACCATCACTATTGATCCAGCCGCAAAAACAGGTAAAGCAGAGATTACGATCGATACCAAATCAGTCGATACAAGCTCGAGCGCATTTAATAGCCATATTCAAGCTGAAGACTATTTATCAACTACACAGTTTCCAACTGCAACCTTTAAAGCAGATAAATTTACTTTCTCAGGTGAAAAATTAACAGGTATGCAGGGCACTCTTACCTTAAAAGGTGTTAGCAAGCCTGTATCCCTTGAGGTCACTAACTTTGATTGCAGAAAACATCCTATGTTTGGGGTTGATTTTTGTGGCGCCAATGCCATTACAAAAGTAAAACGCTCAGAATTTAATATGGGCAAAAATGTACCTGCAGTAGGCGATGAGGTCACGATTCGAATTGCTATTGAGGCAAAAAAAGGTTCTTAAGGCTACAACTAAAGCCTACTAATGCAATGGTAAGTAACAAAAAGCCGCTGATCAATTTCAGCGGCTTTTTTATTAAAAGCTAATTTCCACTCCCCTTCATTACCGCCAACAATAAGCAAACTTCTATAATGTACCTATGAATCTGATCCGCCCAATTCTTGACCATCCGCTGTGGGTGCTGCTAATCACCTTTATAGCTCTCTCGGCAGCAGTATCAATAGGTGCAGCCCTAAGACGCATTGAATTTAAACGCAATCCTCAAAGCGCCACTGATGCCTCTATTGTGCAAAATGCCACACTCACTTTATTGGCCCTCATGATCGGCTTTACCTTTTCAATGTCAATTAATCGCTATGACCAACGCAAACTTTACGAAGAGGCAGAAGCAAATGCCATTGGTACGGAATATTTACGCGCCGATCTATTGCCAACCGTAGTTGCTACCGAGACAAAATTGCACCTCAAAAAATACTTGCAATATCGCATCGCTGAATTCCAAGCGCTTAATCCTGCTGAAATTCAAAAACTGGACGTTGAATTAGTACGCCAACAAAGCCTGCTTTGGTCCACGATTCTGCCCGTAGTAAAAGTACAGCAGACGCCAATTAACGCCCTAGTCGCAACGGGCATGAATGATGTGATTAATTCTGCTAGCTATACCGAAGCTGCGTGGCTTAATCGCATTCCCCCTGCCGCCTGGACTTTACTATTTATCATCGCTATTTTTGCAAGTATCGCAGTAGGTTTTAGTGCCACTACATTTAGAGCCAATCGCATCCTTTTTTTATCGATTCCCTTGGTCGTCTCAGCCTCATTTTTTCTGATTGCTGATATTGATGGCCCGCGCCACGGCATTATCAAAGTTTTGCCCGTCAATTTAATCAGTCTAGATCTGCAACTCAACAAACCTTAATTATGAATCTGCCTGACATTGATTTCACTGGTATACAAAATATTATCCTAACTGCTTTAACAGATATTGGCTTAAAGATTGTTGCAGCGATTTTATTTTGGTTTATTGGGCGAGCTTTCATTCGCCTTACAATCAAGTTAGTACGCGCATGGATGGAAAAAAGGGTTTTAGATCCAACCATTGAAAACTATGTTTCCGCTGCAATTTCAGTGACTCTGAATATTCTGCTGATTATTGGCATCTTAGGGAATTTTGGTCTCCAAACTACTAGCTTTGCCGCGCTATTTGCAACCCTTGGCATTACCGTTGGTGCTGCATGGGCCGGATTATTAGCAAACTTAGCGGCAGGTATTTTTCTGATTATCCTTCGTCCATTTAAAGTGGGTGACTATGTAATGGCTGGCGGTATTAATGGGAATATTAGCCATATTGGTCTCTTCTCCACAACCATTACCACCTCGGATAACGTCGCAACAATCATCGGTAATAATAAAATTTTTGGTGACACAATTCAAAACTTTAGTAGTAATTCTTATAGACGGTTAAATCTTAAAGTGCAGCTCACTAGCGGAGTAGACTATCATGCCGCAATTGCTTTGCTACGTGAAAAAGTAGCTGCTATACCGGGTGTACTCCCTAACCCAGCTGTAGTGATCGATATCGGAGATCTAAATTTAGTAGGGCCAGTCTTGGTCGTGCGACCCTGCTGTAGTGCATTGGATTACACACCAGTACATTTTGCAACTAATAAAGTGATTCTAGAAACATTAGAAACGGCTGGATTTGCCCCAAAAATGTCGGGGCATAATTTCTTAATCAATCAATAAATTTAATCTAACTTTGCGCCGGCCTGTTTAACAACTTTAGCCCAGCGAGGGGTTTCAAGCGTCAAAAATTTAGTGAATTGATCGGCACTCATAAAAGCTGGATCAGCACCCTGAGCAATCATGCGTTCCTGAATCGCTGAAGTTTCAAGTGTCTGCTTAAATGCATTACTCAGTTTTTGAATAATTTCAGGAGGCGTATTGCGTGGTGCAAGTATTCCATAAAACCCGACTACCTCTAAATTAGCAATGCCTGTTTCAATAACAGTTGGCACATCGGGTAATGCGATGCTTCTTGTTTTACTAGTTACTGCTAACACTTTAATTTTGCCTTGCTTCGCGTAATTAGCCACCTGTGGAATTGATTCAGCCATAAATTGCACATGTCCAGCCATCAAATCAGTAAAGGCTGGGGCACTTCCTTTGAATGGAATATGGACAATGTCAATGCCAGTTTCATGCTTAAGCATTTCAGGAACCAAATGAGAAATGCCGCCATTACCCGCCGAGCCATAATTGAGCTTGCCAGGATTTGCCTTAGCGTAAGCGATAAATTCCTTGAGGGTTTTGACAGGCACTTCGTTGTTGACAATTAAGCCAAGGGCTTGTTGGGCTGTGCGTGCCACGGGTTGAAAATCCGTTAGCAAAATGTAGGGTGGTGGCGTGTAAATAGCTGGATTAATGACCATCGTGCCTGTGTTCGCGAGCAATAATGTGTAGCCGTCTGCAGGCGCTTGGGCGACAAAAAGCGCGCCTACTGTGCCCCCGGCCCCCGCTTTGTAATCAACTAGCACAGGCTGCCCTAAGATACCCTGCAACTTGTCAGTTAAAAGCCGGATATGGGTATCCAAAGGCCCACCGGCTGGAAAACCAATCACAATTTTGATTGGTTTATCAGGAAAAGCTGCTTGAACATTGCATACAAGCCCTAAGCCAAGACTAGCTAGCAAAGCACACGCCAATGATCGCAAGGAAGGGGTTCGCTTCATAGTCACTATCTTAACTAAAAAAAACACTTGGATGGTTAAAATGAGTCATGATTATTAAAATAGATGAAGAAGACCTAGGGCCCAGTAAATCCGAGCTCAAACGCCAAATGATCCAACGTCAAAAATTGGCTGAGGTACTATCTGAGCTCAGTAGCGATGCACTAAATAGCATACCCATCGAAGATAACTTGCGCGCTGAAATTGCTGAAACTAAAAAGATTAAGACCTTTGGGGCGATCAAAAGACACAAACAGCATTTGGGCAAGTTGATGCGCTTTTTAGATGAGGCAGATATTGCTGCCATTCAGTTACGCCTAGACGCAATTCAAGGCCTCAGTCGCGCAGAAACCGCAAAAATGCATCGCTTCGAAGCAATGCGCGATAAACTCATCGCCGATGACGGCGCACTAACGAAGCTAATAGAACTCTACCCTGCCTTAGAAATTCAAAAGATGCGAAACCTTATCCGTAGCGCCCGCAAAGAAAAGGAATTAAATAAACCCCCAAAATCGTATCGAGAAATTTTTCGCTTACTAAAAGAGTCAAGCGAAAACTAGCCTAAAAAGGCAAAGCAAAAAAATCTTACTGCTGTTCAATCCCTGCGTCTTTAATTGCCTTAGCCCACTTGATTGTTTCAAGTGCATTGCGCTTAGCTAAGGCCGCTGGTGGTCCTGGTTCGGCTTCAAAGCCTAAGGAAGCAAAGCGTTCTTGAATATCCTTATTACGAGCAGCCTGATTCAAGGCCTCATTAAGCTTTTGAATAATCGCGGGCGGTGTTTTAGCTGGAGCATAAGCGGCAAAATAAGCAATAAATTCATAGCCTTTAATACCTAAAGCTTCATTTACTGTGGGCAACTCAGGAATCGCTTTAGAGCGCTTTAGTGATGTAACTGCTAGGCCGCGTATTTTTCCAGCTTGTACTTGAGGTAATGTCACAGCAAAGTCGGCAGTAAACATCATCACTTGACCGCCAATTAAATCAGTCATCGCATTAGGGCCACTTTTATAGGGCACGTTGATCATCTTCACTCCTGTCATCGAGGCTAAAACAGAGCTTGAAACCAACTGAGAAGTGCTGGCGCTAGCAAAAGTGACTTTGCCAGGAGAATCTTTTGCTATCTGAATAAACTCTTTCAACGTTTTGGCAGGAATTTCATTATTAATCGTGACGATGAGAGGTACCTCGCCCATGAAACCAATAGCCTCAAACGCAGTATCTTGATCATAGGGTAATTTTTTCATTAAACTTTTTAACGCTGCATTCGTACTATTGGTGCCAATCAAAATCGTATAGCCATCGGGTTCAGCCTTAGCTACAGCATCTGCGCCCAGCATCCCATTTGCTCCAGGTTTATTTTCAACCACAATGGGTTGACCTAAAATCTCTGACATCTTGGCAGCAAATGCACGGCCAATTTGATCAGTAGCGCTGCCAGCGGCAAATGGCACAATCGCTTTAATGGGTTTATTCGGAAAATTTTGCGCCGTAGATTGTGCATTGGCAAATTGAGTAACGATTGAGAGACCCAGGACAAAACTAATGCGAGTTAAATAGGTAGCTAAGCGTACAAATAAATTTACTTTAGTCTCTAACATTTTTATTCCTTCTTTTTTATATTAATCGTTATTTCGAGTCAATTTGCATTGCTAGTAAATGAAATGATAGTCCTTTTCCATGCATATCTAAGTTCAGCGCATCATTTACCCCGCCATCTAAAATTCCATCAAGCACAAAATTAATAGCACCAAGCTTGGGTAGCAAATAGCGGACTACCTTAGTCGGATGCCGAGAGGCAAAATGAGCGGTCACCCGCTCCACAGTCACTTGCTCAACAAGCCAATCATAATCTGCTAATTGATAGGCAATAACACTGATATTAGAACAATTGCCTTTATCGCCAGTGCGCGCATGGGCAACATCATATAAGGTAATAGGGCTCATCAGGAGTTTGGCAAAAAATAAAATTTAGCAGGAACTTGCTGACGATTAATTAAGCAAGATTGAGTTGAAAGCCTTTGTCTTTTGGCAACGCGAACGCCGCCGCCACCTGCAGGGCCACCAGTCCAAAGTGCCGTTACTTCACGAAGCAGTAAATCAATTATTTTCAAATCTACGTGTTGCCCCGCTACTCGTAGACGCACATCATGCACTTCGCTGCGTGCTGGATTTTTTATCGTACTACTCAGCATGGCATTATCATCATCGCCAAAAATACTGCTAATGCCAATCAAATCAAAACGTAATTTCATTTTAGTACCCAGGCGCTTGTGGATCATTTCCATAGCAAGTCTTGCTCTAGCTTCAGCATTAGGACCTGCATATGAAATCTCCCCCTCACCAAACCAACCGCCATCAAAAAAAACATTGGTTTTTAAAGTGTTAGTCCGCGGGTGACCGATGACACCAGATAAGCGAACTCGATTGGGCGCAATCTCAATTACCGTTGCGTCAGTGATATCTGCCACTACGTCTGGGGTAATATAGGCTGCAGGGTCATGTAACTCATAGAGCAATTGCTCTTTTACAGTAAGCGCATTGACTAAACCACCAGTATTGTTTGCTTTAGTAATAATGCAGCTCCCATCAAAATCAATCTCAGCGATCGGAAAACCAATATTATGAATTTCTGGTACATCCTTCATTCCAGGGTCAGCAAAATAGCCGCCAGTAACCTGTGCTCCACACTCGAGTAAGTGTCCAGCCATCGTTGCGCCGGCAAGCGCATTCCAGTTGTCATCGGCCCAAGCAAAATGCGCCATTGCCGGGCCAAGCGTCAGAGAGGGGTCGGCTACCCGTCCCGTCACAACAATTTGGGCGCCAGCCAAAATTGCATCAGCAATTTCACGGGCGCCTTGGTACGCATTCGCGCAGACAAAATTTGCTTCATCAAACTGCTCGCCTAAATGTTGGCGTAATAAAACATGTGCTGTTTCAGCAGTTAAGCTATCGCCAGAGACAATTGCAATCCGTGGGCTCGGTAGGCCAAGACGCTTTGCCAAAGCTTGGATTACTTTTCCAGCCCCCTCTGGGTTTGCTGCCCCAAAATTACCGACAATCGTAATTTGGTGTTTAAGGCAAGCGGCCAATATAGGCTCTAGCTCTAGCTCTAACAAAGGCTCATAGCCTAATTGTGGGTTAGCGCGTTTAGCCAATTGATGGCTAGCCAAGGTTCTTTCTGCCAAATTCTCAAAAATAATGGCCGCAGAACCACCCCGCTCGATTAAGGTTTGCACGACCGGAGCTGCAGCATCAGTGCGATCTCCAGAAAAACCAGCGCCGCAGCCGACAGAAAAAGTCGGCATTACAAGTCGTTGCGTTTTTTCAGCCATGCATCTCGATAAATATTCGTCATGCCGATCATGATGGAAGTAGTCCAAGCAACAGAAAATAAGCCTGAAAAGGCAATGAAAAGG
>CANKKB010000008.1 GCA_947482555.1 Burkholderiaceae bacterium
CATCCGTCTTCTATTCCGCTATTCATCGCCATTTAATATTGCATGCGGTAAATGTCACCGTCTTTTTTGCCTAATAACGACAATAATCCAATCAACGATTCTTCAGCCTCAGCTGAGGCTGAAGCAGCGCCAAAAAAATGTAAGCCTGAGCTCGTTCCAGCCCCTACACTGCCTTTACCGTTCAATAACAAAGGTCCCACTGTAGTGCTGAGGTTAAATACTGTACCAGTTTGTGCCAAATTAACCTGCATTTCATAGCTACCTAAGGGTTTTACCGGACTAATTGGGCTACTAAGGCTGCTCATCATAATGCGAATTACTCCCACTGTCTCCTGGCCTATTTTAAGCTCTGTCCAGCGAGCAGATAACTGCCCACGGGGCCGAAGCGTACTCCATGGATTACCTAAACCCTCTAAGATCGTGGCGGGCAAGCTGATTTCACCACTAGCAATGACTGCCTGCCCTAATTTCAAACGTATTTGTAGTGGTTGATCGAGCGCCGAAAAGCCGAGGGCTAAACCACACTCCCCTTTTAATAGACTGCACTGAGTGGTCCAATGGAAGCGCTCGGTTAAGGCGCTTGCTTCGCGGCAGCCGCTGCCGACTAAATTTGGCTCTGCAAATCCAAGTGCTGCACTCCCTTGCCAAATTGTGCCGATCGGTTGATGCAAGATGACCCGACAGGCTGTTTGACTGCTAACTACACTAGTAAACCAGCTCGCTGGAAGTTGATTGACGATGACGAGCAATACGGTAAATAGCAAAACAAGCCACAATAACTTTGGCAAGTGCGGGCGCCCTGAATCTAGCTTTATTTTCATTTGGATAAAACGCCGTCAAGCAAGGAAACATTGCTGGAATAACTCGAGGCACTTGTTTGTACCAAAGTGGCACTTAAATTGACGATTGCAGTCGAAGGGGTGGCGACCAGCTCGATTCTTTCTGGGTATAAGCGCCAGCTTATGCGCAACTCTTCAAGCACATCGACTATCACTGCAAACATCACATCGCTCGCCTGCAATTCAATCCGCGGCGGATTTTCTACTCCCAAGCGTAGAACGCTAGGCTTTAGTCCTCGCGCTATTAATACATTCCGAATTTTTTGTAACTCAGCCTCGTCTACTAAAACGACTGTACCGAGTTGCAAAGGTTTACCTTTAGATAGCTTAATTAAATTTTCTAATTGGGCCCACTGCGCAGGGCGCAAGGACATCTGTCCTTCCAAGCGCTGAACATAAGGAGCAGCCCAAAATTGCATTAAAGCCCAAAGAACTCCAAAAATAAATACCGTCACCAATAATTTTTGTTTCCCACGTGTCAAATGCATCACGCTAGCAAGACTGAGTGTGACACCATCATGCGTGGCTTTAGACTGTCTTAATCCAGTAAGCGATGCCTGCATAGATCCAGCCCATTGATTTAAGGTGGTCCTGATCTTTTTCAACTGCTCTTTAAATGAGAAAGGGGTCATCAATTTGACTCCTTGATGCTGTTACCTAAGCCTGCATAGGGCTCTAAACGAAAACGATCGTTACCCAATTCACTCACCATCATTCCCAATAATTGCGCTTTGACAATGATCTCACTAGCAATTATAGGAGTTGCACTAGGCTTAAATTCAAAGTCGATGTGAAAGCCATCGTAAGTAATTTTTTGTAAAGTCTCTTTCCCTAAGGAAACTTTTAATTGCTGTAATTTTGCTGCCATTGGCACAAAATCAGCGTCGGTACTTAATCCTTTTCTGCGCTCTTCTTGGGTTAACTGTTTAATTAACGTGGTGACTACAGAGTCTGTAGTTTTATTTTGTGCTAGCAGCGCAACTGAAGTTGGAGATAGAAATTGAGTAGCAGTCATTTCCAAATTTCGACCCCAACGCCAATAATCAACGGCAAGCCAAGCGGCATTCAAGCTAAAGCCAATGAAAATACTACTGATGGCATACATCGCCCAACGTGAAGGCGTTAACCACAGATCACGATCAGTCCAAGATTGATAGGCATTAGAGAGGCCACTTAATCCCTTGGTTTGTGCCACTTGCCAACGCGCATTTAATTTCAAGGGGGATTTGCGCACGTTAGGTGCTGCTAGCATTAAATTGAGGCTAACTGCCGCTATATCTGTTCTGCGACTAAAGACTATCGCACTGGGTGCTAACCAATCCCAAGACCATTCAACCGGCGTGACTGAGCCCATAGTACTGGGTAAATTTACGCTCGACAATTGATCGTCTGCCACCTGTTCAACCCAGGCTAACCCAACTTGCTCACTTTTACGCCAAGTAAAAATGATTTCATTATCATTATTTTTGTAAGCCAGACTGGGAATGGTAATTTCTTGCGCAGCATTGACTAATGAAGAGTCACCATCTTTGATAAAAGACAAGACTAAGCAATCGGGAATAAAACGCATCCGCGGCGCAAGTAAGGTAGCAAGTTGTTGGTTAAGCCAATAAAACCAAGCCCGATCAATAATGGCCAAGGTTCTTTGTGAGCCAATTTGGCCAGGTAGCGGCGGTAAGGCATGGACTAGGACTCCATCAGTTCCTGCTAATAAGTATTCCTCAGCTAAGCTAGGCAATACTTGTTGTAATTTTTTCGCTTTAACCAAAGGAACTTTAGTTTCTATTAAACGCACATCGAGCGTAGGAATTAATACCAACACTTCATCCGCGTAGGGCATCGCTTCCGGACTACCAACACCATGTTGTCCTGCTACAGTATCTTCAGCAGTTTCTTTCTCCGGGTTTTCGCATAGATACCAAGCAAATTGATCGGCGCGAGAACTTTCAGCCACCTTGCTAGTCGCACTAGCAAATGGTTTTAGAGGGCAATGAATAATTAATAAACTCATTCCGGCAATATCCTGACTGCTTTATTCCACATCACTTGGGTAAAAGTTCCACTAGGTAATGGCGTTGGCGAACGCTGTATTAAAGCTGAGTTCACAAATATACCGCTTCCAAGACGGATTTCTGATCTAGCCAACCAAAACTGGGACTTTACATTGACTAAGGAACCGTCAACAGCCACGCTAGAACCGGCGCCAGCTCGGGTTAAAAGGGTGGTGATTTCATCTAGGGCTTTCATCGGAGCGCCCGTACGGAACTGTACGATATTATTTGCTGCACTGCGAGATAAACCAGCAAAGGCAGCCATTAACACCTCCGCAGAAGCCGTATTGACGTTAATAGCAGTATTAATAGGTAAAACTGCCACATGAGGGCGTAGTTTTTCAATCAAAGCGGGAGTGTAGCCAGGTAAATTAGCTAGCCCATCAAGATCAACCAAAGGAATTTGATTTTGTAGAACAGCCTGGGCAGTTTGCTGCGCTAAATTGGCATCGAGCCCTAAGGCACTTAATAGTCGCCCATAAGCGGCGACTCCTCCCGCATTAATGCCTTGAAATTGATTAGTCCATAAATTGGTTAAATTGAATAGTCCCTGCGCATCCGTCAATCTACCTTGTACGGTAACACTTTGCAATTCATCCGGTATATCCGCATTCTTCAAAAAATCCGCAACTTTACTGTCAGCTAATGGCAACGCCCAGGCTTCCCCCAAGTGATCGTATTGACTCGTACGGCCATCTTGTGCCAAGACTAACCTAGCGAAATCAATAATGCCATGCTGCAACCAAATAACCTGTGCGCGATCACGCAGGTTCTCTAAGGTACGAACCTGCAATTGTTGACGCCACATTAAACCCGCCATTAACACTACTGAGACACCGACCACAATTAGCGCGGTAATCGTCGCTGAGCCAGATTCCAATCGCATGCAAGAATGCGGAACTAAATTAGACTTAGACTTTAAGCGCTGCATTTTATAAACTTGTTCCCGCTAAACAAGAACGTGTAATCGGAAAGGGGATATTTTTAAGTCCCCAGCGCATAGTAATGCCATTTAATAATGGGTTTTTTTCTGTTTGATCAGTTTGCGTTGTCGGGGTTGCTGGCGTACTAGTTGTACTTTGTGATCCAGGGGAAGTTGGCGTTGCTGAAGAAGCTGGCGTAGTTGATGTGCCTTGATTACCCTGAGTAGTTTTAGGATCACTAGTAAAAACCTGCACTTGCTGACTAATGACTTCTGGCATCTCGAGACTGACTTTCATTTCAGTGTAAAGCAAGTCCGGGTCACTTAAAATTGCTTGCCAAAGGATCAGTGCATCGGCTCTGCCCTTAAGAGGCCGACTAGTCCAGCGCTGTAAACCTGCAGGAGTCATCCCAAAACCTACGATCATCCAAGCGTCTACTTCATCGAGTCGATAGCGACGTACCCACCAGATATTCTTTGCGCCCGCTGAATATGGTGAAACTCCTAATTCTGGATTGGATAGCATCTCTTGACAATCGCGCTCAAATTGCCGAACCAATTGTATGTATTTGGCATCCTGGGCCGAGCGACGATCGATGGTCTCACGTCCACGAATCATCGCGTCCATACCCCGCCAGGCCATCAAGCCAACCACGGCCATAATAATTAACGCCACTAAGACCTCAACTAAAGTAAAGCCGGCATCAATACGGCGCGTACTCATAAGACACCACCAGTGGGATTGGGTACTACTGTCACGAGCCAAGCCAAGCGTGGGCCATTAAGCTCAGTATTGCTTCCTTGACTAGCTAAGTAAACAGTAATTTCCACCCGCCGAAATGCGGGATTCGGAGTTGCCAACACTTTTTGCTGGCAAACCAAGACTATTGATACTTGCGGACAACTAAATGAGCTAGTTCCCAATTCGGGCCAAATCCTTTTTATCCGGATTTCGGTTAGGGCATCGTCAGCACTCCACAATGCCATGGTTCTTTGCGAAAGTGCTAACTGGGTATCTGCGCTATACGCTACTGCACGCAAAGCAGCAATTAAAGCCACACTTAAAATAATTAAACCTACTAGCACTTCTACCAAGACAAAACCATTGTGACTTTGCGTTCGTTGAAAGCTCATGGGGATACCCAACTAAACTGCCCATTACTTGCGCGCACTACAGTTGCAAAACGCTTATCTTGTTGAATCGGTATCCGCATCGTCGTGGTAACGGACTCGGCGCCTAAAGTGAGTTGCGTTGGGCTAACGATCACGGGTTTGGCCCAGACCTTCGCTTTGTAGGCATCGGGAATAAATGTGGCGGGCGTATTCGCTTCAGCCATCGGATTTACATTCAGTGGTCGGCTAAAACGCCAACCTGTTTCATCAATTTGCGCCGACATAGAAGAACCACTCATCAAGCTTTCATCCTGAGCTGCATTGAGTGAGGCAACTAATTGATCAAGGTTATCGCGCCAATAGCGCTCATCATGATTCGGAATCGCTAAGACTGCAATGCCCAACATCACAGCCACAATAGTGAGGGCTAGCAACAGCTCGATTAAGGTGAATCCACTCTCTGTGTGAGAACCCTTAATTAAGCCCCACCTTTTTTTACCAATTCCCAATATCCGCATCGGTTCCGGTTCCGCCCGGCTTGTTGTCCGCCCCATAACTCAAAATATCAACCTCACCTTTGGTGCCAGGGTTGCTGTACTGGTAGGGATGCCCCCAAGGGTCATTGGGCAATAAATCTAAATATCCACCGGTTTTCCAATTTTGCGGAACGGGTTCTGCGCTGGGCCTTGTAACCAGCGCCTTAAGACCCTGCTCGGTAGTAGGATAGCGCCCAATATCTAAGCGATAGAGCTTTAGGGCTTGGGATAAGGTGCCAATATCGTGCTTGGCAGCGGTTACTCGTGCTTCATCGGGACGCCCCATAATGCGGGGCACAATTAAGGTTGCCAAAATACCGATAATGGCAATAACAACCATAATTTCAATTAAAGTAAATCCTGCTTCGCGCTTTTGCACACCAGAACGCACCTGACTTGGGCTTTTGTTGATTAGCACTTGGGATGGTTCGACTAGGACTTTCAAATGGCTCTCTCAATCAATTAAACTGATTGAATATTATAAGGATTAATTCTATTTTGAGCGAATTTTTGCACCGTTTACAAGAGCGCCTAAGAAAACGCTCAGAGAGCGCTAAAGGCCATGTCGACAAGGATCATTCCCTATCTTTATCTGAACGCTTGGAGCCTTTAATGAGCTCCTTACAGCAAAGCCTTGTCGCAAGCAAAAATAGGCTTGCTAAAAGTGGTCTTAATTCAGACTTAAATACAGCCAGTATTTTTTTGGAACTAAATCGCCTGGTAAACAATTACCTCAAACCAAGTCCTATCATTCATAGTTTGACCTATATAGGCATGCTTGTAACTTTAGCCTCTGCCACTTATTGGTTAATGCATTTGGCACAAATTCCCAGCCCGCCAGACACGCTCAACAGAAATGCAAAAGGCGCAATTCTATATAGCAACCAAGATAGCACCGAGAGTTATGCACTTTTTGGTAGCAAGCCCGTAGCCACAGAAAATATTATTTTACGTGGGGTAGTGGTAACGAATAAAAATAAAGATGGCTTGCTAGAAGGCTTCGCGCTCTTTGAAATAGATGGCAAGCCTTCAGGCGCAATTGCGGTTGGTGAAAGCGTGGGTAAAGGTTTATTGTTGCAAATGATTACACCAGATACAGCTACCCTGCTCTATCAAGGTAAGCGACTCAACTTTAGCTTAAACAAAACCAATAAAGATAAGCAAGTAAACAATAGAGGTAGTGGTTCAAACAACCCAGCTAGCTTACCAAAGGCTCGCACGGAACCCAATACCAACCCAAAATAGATTGCTTACATGACAAGCTTATTGCGCTTTACCGCATGCTGCGCCACCATCAGCGGGCTACTTGCTAGCAATGCTGTTTATGCACAAAGTGATAGTTTCATTAGCCTAATAGAGCCAAGCGCAAAAAATGAATTATGGCTTAACCCAGGTATGGTCACCTACCATTTTCAAACTGATCAAAACCTCAACGGCGCTAACTGGGGCGCAGGGGCTGAGTACCGCTTCTCTAGCGTCTCCTCGCTCACCGCTGGACGTTTTTATAATAGTAATAACGCTTACTCCAATTACGCTGGCATCTACTACCAACCTCTGGCGATTGGCCCAATTAAAGTTGGCGCTGTTATTGGTGGCTTTAGTGGTTATTCATCAACGAATAATGGCGGTTGGTTTCCAGCAGCAATACCCGCTCTCACTTGGGAAGGTAATTGGGTGGGCGCTAATGTTTTTATTATTCCTACCATTGGTGATCGTATACATGGTGGAATTTCTCTGCAACTGAAATTTAAAGTGTTTAGCTAATCTTGTTCTTTAGCCTTACCAAATAAAGCAATCCCAAACTCAGAAGCATATTTTCTATGCTCTGCAGTACCTGCGATCGGGTCGTCCTCTAAAAATGGACTGCGCATCACAGCCTGAAATGCCCTAAGCGCTAAACGGCATTCATTTTCATTCATTATTCTGCAGGTATCCGTTACATTGTCTCGGGCAAACTGAAGTAAGGCAGGGATGACAGAATCTATCGCTCTATTTAATTCTTCAGGCTTTTTAGAGACTTTTAATAAAAGTCGCATCAGTAGCTTATATTTTTTAGGCGTATGCTTTTTTTTCTGTAGTCGCCTAAAGGCAGCGTCAACAATGGTATTTAAAACTGTGCTGATCTCATCATGAGGACTAAATTGCCGAACAATCGCCTCAGACTCCAGTGCTACCTTGCGCAAATGGCGATCAATAAAAATAAAGGCAAATAGTGAATTGAGTGTGTCAAAGTAACGATAGAAGGTGCCAATCGAATATCCTGATTTAGAGGCCAACTCTCTTGCCGTAGGCAATTTACCTTCATCTTTTTGCATCAAGTCATCAGTGGCCTGAGTAATATCGATAAAGGTTTTTTCAGCGCGTAACTGAAATGATTTTTTGTACTCAAATTCCTTGATTTCTTTCATATTGGGCAATCATAACCAAAATTATGCATAACTGAAGATGAACACGGTACAGATTAATGCAAAGATAGTATGAGAAGCATATAAATATTGGGTTTCAGGTCATCAAAAAAAAAATGAAAACTGAACGAGAAAAGCGCTGAAACTCGCAAAATTGTAGGTAAATTCGAGGCTGGCATCAATTTTCTAAGGAAAAAATCATGAAAAAAACGATCGGTCTTTTGATGTCTTTGGCAGCCTCGATATTCCTGGTTGCTTGCGGCGGAGGCGACATGGGTTCAGCATCAACGGGTAATTCCGCAACGCCTACCTCAGTTTCAGCAGTTTCTGCTGCAGCAAGTAATAGTTGCTTCAGCATTACTGCCCCGAGTACCAATCTAGGTCAATGGTGGACCAGTGGCTCTTTTAACGTCACCAATACCTGCACAACTATTCAAAGCGCTAGTGGCCTGCAAATTAAAATTGCTAGCAGTGGCACTGCTTTGGTAGGCTCTAAGTTTCAGATGGACTCGATCAATGGCTTATATTTTCCGCCACCCATCTATTGGGCTCAATCTACAGGGACATTTATTACCAATAGTGTAGCCGGTAGTAAAGATGCGGTCACCTTAACCTTAAACACAACTGGCTCAATTCAACCCAATACTTCAGCCACCTTATTTTATGGCTACAACCCCAATGGCACTACGCCAGGCGCAATTAGTTATAGCGTCAATGGTGGTAGCACTCCTGTGACGCCAACCGGCGGCTCGATTGCCTTTAGCATTGATGCCACAGCATTAAAAACGGTTTGTGTGAGCGGTACCACTTGCAATATTCCAGTGGTGCTTAGCGGGCCCAATAGCTATTCATCCACGGTTGCTACTATTGATAATAATAATGCTGGCACCGTCATTACAAATAGCAATTTCACTCGACTTGCTACAGGCGCATACACCTTAACTGTTGCTAGTAGCGCTTTGCCGGCAAACGTCAGCTTTAGTGCCCCAGCAATTAACGTAACCGACAACAATACGGTGAACGAAGCAGCCCTCTTTACGGTAGCCAGTACACCCATAGTTGTGGGCTCTTATAGTGTTGGCGGCACACTAAGTGGCTTGAATGCTGGCCTAACAGTATCTCTGAATAACAATGGTGCCAATGCACTGAGCCTCAGCTCAAATGGCGCTTTTAAGTTTAGTACGCTAGTAGCCACGAACGCTAACTATGCGGTGACGGTTGGTACACAACCAAGTGGTCAAACCTGCACCGTTTCTAACGGTGCAGGTAAAGTAACGGCTAATATCAACACTGTTACCGTTTCCTGTACCACCAACTCATCCGGTTCTACCGGCGCGATTAAATACCGCGGTGTTAATTTAGCTGGCGCTGATTTTGGTGAAAGTAATTTACCTGGCACTTTTGGGGTTGATTACACCTACCCAACCAATGCCGAAGCAACTTACTTTAAAAGTAAAGGGATGAATGTCATTCGCTTGCCATTCCGGTGGGAGCGTTTACAACCCACCTTAAATGCAGCTCTTAATCCAACCGAGTTAAATAGGTTACAAACTTTTGTTAACCAAGCAATTGCTGCAGGCCATACAGTTGTTTTAGATCCACATAACTATGCGCGCTATAAAAATAACATTATTGGCGCCAGCTCGATTACAAATGCTAACTTTGCTGATTTTTGGGGTCGTTTAGCAACAGTATATAAAAATAATCCAGCTGTCTTATTTGGTCTAATGAATGAGCCTAGCGAAATGTCAACTGAGACTTGGGTAGCAGCCGCTAATGCCGCTATTGTTGCGATTCGCAATGTGGGGGCCAATAATGTAATTCTGGTTCCTGGCAATGGCTGGAGTGGAGCCCATAGTTGGGCCCAAAATTGGTATGGCACAGCAAATGCAGTAGCAATGCTGTCGATCAAAGACTCTGCCAATAACTTGATGTTTGAGGCCCATCAATATCTTGACTCGAATAGCTCGGGAAATTCAGATATTTGTGTTAGTCCTACCATTGGATCCGAGCGCTTAGTCACCTTTACCAATTGGTTGCGTACCAATGGCAAAAAAGGCTTTTTAGGGGAATTTGCTGGCGGGAATAATGCTACCTGCAATCTAGGCATTGCCAATATGCTCGCTTATATGGAAGCAAATGCTGATGTATGGGCTGGCTGGACTTGGTGGGCTGCTGGACCATGGTGGGGAGGTTATAAATTTACTATCGAACCAAGCAATGGTGTAGATGACCCTAAATTAACCAATCTATTGCCGTATTTGAAATAAGTTGTCAATTCAGCATAAAATCTTAGCCTAAGGTCCCAGCCTTAGACTAAGATTAGTTTTTATCCCATTTCGAAGTAATTCTATGAAAATTATACAAACTGCTTTATTTACTATTTTCAGTATTTTTCTTTTAGCTTTGCCCCTAGCGTCTCAAGCAGAATTAGGCGGTAATCTTGCCAGCATCAATCAAGAACAAAAAACCTTTGGGTCGTCTCTATCTTCTGCACCGCAAACGGGCTACACTATTTATACTCAAACCATTAATCCAGGTTTAGTCATTAAAGAATATTTAACAACCAATGGTAATGTCTTTGCGGTCGCCTGGAAAGGCCCTAACCTACCGAACTTTCAAGTAGTCTTAGGTGCATATTATGCAAACTACCTCACTGCCTTGCAAAACAATCCGCGGGCGATTTTTTTTCAAGATGACAATATCGTGATTGAATCAGGTGGGATGATGGGAGGATATGTGGGGCGCGCTTACTTGCCAAAGCAATTTCCTGCTGGAATCACGCCAGCAAATATTCAATAATTCATGCGTACTAGGATTTTTAGATTGCCGGTCTTTAGAGAATTCCTATCCATAGTCTTGCGCGCTATCGCATTCCCTTTTTTAGCAGCCATTTTAGTAGCCTGTAGCGGCGGAAGCACGAGTAGCTCATCCTCTTCAGGCAGTGATCAGAGTTCTCTTCCCAGTGTTAACTTAGCCGCTAATTCAATTAGCGTGAATGTTGGCGCTGGTACAGCAAAAAACATTAATACGCCCTATGTTAGTGTGACCATTTGTCAGCCTGGCACCAACATTTGCAAGACAGTGGATAACATTTTGCTCGATACTGGCTCAACAGGCTTACGCGTTTTAGCCTCTACTATCACCCCATTACAACTTAGTCCAGTAGTCGTCAATAATGCGTCCATTCTCGAGTGCGCTTCATTTATTAGTGGTACCGCCTGGGGTCCGGTGAAATTAGCCGACGTCAAAATGAGCTCGGAAGTAGCAAGTTCAATTCCGATTCAAATTCTGGCAGATCCAAGCTATAGTGCGATTCCGATTGCATGCGGTGGCTCACAGGATACGCAAATCTCAACTACCCTTAAGACGAATGGTATTTTAGGCGTTGGCTTATTTATTAACGATAGCCAAAGTTACTTTAACTGCGTCCCAACGACTTTCAGTAATTGCCGTATTAGCCTAAGTCTAGCTCCCAATCTACAGGTGCAAAATCCCGTTGCTGCTTTTCCTGTTGATAACAATGGCGTGATCATTAAACTTCCTGCTGTTGGCGTCACGGGGTCCAAATTAGTCACCGGCTCGCTAACTTTTGGCATCGACACCCAAACTAATAATTTATCGACTGGTTCTTACGTTATTCCCACCACTAGCAGCGGTTATTTCACCACTTTCTTCAATAACACGACTTTTATTAATAGCTTTATAGATAGCGGTTCAAATGGGCTCTATTTTCCATCGGGAAGCTTAAGTTCTGTCTTGATAAATTGTTCGTCAGCCTCATTGGCTGGTTTTTATTGTCCCGCTGCCACACAATCATATATGGCCTCTCTTACTTTAAAGAATAATATTCAAAGTAATGTGACCTTTTCTGCTGCTAATGCCAGAACTTTGGTGGCTAACGGGAACTATGCTTATAACAATATTACCGGTCAAATTGGTGGCAATTTATTTGACTGGGGTCTGCCCTTTTTCTTTGGCAAAACCGTATTTATCGGCATTACTGGACGAGCGAGCAGTGCTGGTATAGGGCCTTATTACGCTTATACGTATTAACTTTATTTTTAGCCTTAACCCCCACCCCTCCGGGTATATAAATCAAATTTAGCTATTACCTGCGCTACTTGCTCTGCATTAAAAGCACTCATTGCAAATGAAAAATTGACCTCAAGCACAGGAATTTTCAGTAAAGCAATTTGTTGGGAAGGTTTGGTGTGGGCAGCAATCACTAATCTGGCGCTGGAAACTTCATAATGTGTTTTATTATCGATTACTACTGAAGTAGATTGTAGTAATTCACCCAAAGCGTTTGGTAGCCAACGAATTAAATCTTCCGCCGAACAACCCATCACTCGTTGCACTTGAATCGCATTCACCCTAAAAATTAACCGCCTGCAACTGGGGGGCAAATAGCAAGAGCATCATTTTCTTTTAAAACCGAATTCAAGCGATCTTGTGGTGGAATATATTTACCATTAATCATGACTAAGTGGGCTTGCGGATGAGGAATCTGATGGATGTCCATTACTTGACTTACCGTAGCGCCATCGGGCACTTGAATAATCGCCTCAATTGTATTGATTTTATTAGCGGGCAAATAGCGATTGAGGCTGGCAAAAAGCTTGAGGGTAACTTGCATAAGTAAAGCTTAATTCATTCAAACAGATTGTGCTTGACCTTGAGCTAAATACGCTTCCACTAGCAGGGTAGGATCTTGCAACAGCCTTTCTTTCCAGGCGCCTAAGGCAATTTTGGTCTGTATCAAGCCACGTAAGACACCAACATGTTCAGTAAAACCTAAGCTAGTTGCACCAATTAATACATCGCCTAAGAATTCTAAACGTAGATATTTAAACCGTTGAGGGTCACAAAGTTCAATGTGATCACCACCTTTAGCGCCAGACCATAAGCCAAATGAGGAGGCAATTAAACCTAATGTATCTAATACATTCACCTGTAAAGTGCCAATACTGCTAACTTTGCCGCCGCTCATATTGATCGCAGCAACTCCAGCTTGCTCGGCAGCATTGGGTTGAATAGCGTTAATCATGCGCTCTCCAGTGAGAAAATCAACGCTTTCAGTTACGTCACCCGCTGCATAAATATCTGCAATCGAACTTTGCATTTGCGCATTCACTAAAATTCCCGTTTTTATATCAAGTCCGGAGTCTTTCAAAAATGCAATATTGGGTCGCACACCCGCTGCTGAGATCACTAAATCAACCTCGATGGTTTGACCATTCGATAATTTCACCGCTAAAGCTGATTTACCTAGGGTAATTGCTTCCACTTTGGTATCTGTAAAAACGGTGATACCTTTAGCTTGTACCCATTCTTTAATTAAGCCGCCTGCCTTTTCGGTCATCATGCGTGGCACCATGCGGTTACCCATTTCAACTACAGTCAGCTCAACCCCTCTACTTGCTAAAGCCTCAAGAATGATGCAACCAATAAAACCTGCCCCCATTTGTAAAACACGGGCTCCAGGTTTCGCTAATCTATCAATTTCGCGGGCATCTTCTAAAGTCCAACAATGATGCACTCCTGGTAAATCAATTCCGGGAATGGGGGGTTGCACAGGCACTGAACCAGTAGCAATAAGTAACTTATCAAAATTAATTTTTTGTAGTTTTTTATTGCCCTCTTCAACTTGCAGTGATTTATTTTTGACATCGAGTGCAAGTGCTCGACCCTGTAGTTGTTGAATTTTTAATTGCTCGAAATGCTTAGCGGTTTTCCTTAAATACGTTCCCGATTCGTTAATATTGCCGACCAATAAATAAGGGATTGCCATACGGGAATATGGTGGTGAAATCTCATCACCGATTAGCACAATCTCGTCAACGGGGCAGCGCTTGCGAATGGTCTCAGCTGCAATAACGCCGGCTGGTCCATTGCCAATAATGACATGCTTCATAGTGGTAATTAAAGACCTAAACGCTTGCGGGTATCGGCATTAATTTGCCCATCACTATCCCAGCCGCGAATCTTGTAATACTGCGGCAACATCTTGCCCAAGCCAGACACCGTACCTTTGCCAGGCCCTGTTTTTGCAGCTTCAGTCATTAAGCGCTTCGGTAACTTATCGTCTTTACTAGTAAAGCCGGCGCGATTATTAAAATCACGCTCCATATTCCAAATACGCTCACCAATTAAATTCAGATTATCCACTGTGAACTCATCGCCGCAAGCTGCTTGCAATTGGGGGGCAACGTCGGCTAGTGTCCAAGCAAAGCTAGTGAAAATACAGAGCCCAGCAGAGTCAAAAGCGGCAGTAGCATCTTGAAAGGCTTTTACCAATTCAGGTTTGCCATCGGTATCTGCTGGCTCGGTTTTAACCGGAATACCTAATACTTCAGAGGCGATCGTGTAACCACGCAAATGACATGCGCCACGATTTGAAGTGGCATAAGCTAAACCAATACCCTGAATAACGCGCCCATCGTAAGCAGGAAACTCTTGGCCTTTAACACTCATCGATAAATCAGGCTGCCCATATTTTGCTGTCAGCCGAGCAGAACCCAAGGCAATTTCCTTGCCAAAGCCAATTCCTTGCGCAGTAATTTCAGCAAAGTGGCAGAGTGCTTTGACTGAACCAAAAGGCGCTTCAATACCGAGCTGCTCTTTTGTTAAGACACCCATTTCATACATTTCCATTACTGCGCCAATGGTTGCGCCAAAAGTAATCGGATCAAAACCATCTTCGTTACAAATCATATTGGCATACTGCAATGCCTCCAGATCATTAACGCCATTAGCTGCGCCTAAAGCCCAGGCAGCCTCATACTCAAGACCGCCTGAGGTATTTTTATATTGGGGTTTATTTTCAATAGTGAAATGCGACTCATCAATTTGTGAAATACGGCCGCACGCAATCGTGCATGCAAAGCAAGCTTGGGTGGTTACTAAATGGGATTTACCATCAGCACGCTCAACTGCCATAGCCTCAGCAGAAATATCTTTTGCACCTTCAAATTGCACATCCTGGTGATTGCGAGTAGGCAATGCCCCAACCTCATTAATCACGTTCATTAATACTTGAGTGCCATAGGTTGGTAAACCTTGGCCCGTTACAGCATGCCCAGCTAAAACTGCTTTGCCAGCGTTTACAGCCGCCATAAAAGCTTTAGGATTTTTGATGTTACCAACGCCTTTGGTCCCGCGTACTGCCAGGGCTTTTAAATTCTTACTACCCATCACCGCACCAACACCAGAACGACCCGCAGCACGATGTAAGTCGTTTACGATGGCAGCAAAATACACTTGATTTTCACCAGCACGCCCAATGCAGGACACTCGAATTTGGGGGTCTTGATGTTTTATTTTGATCGCTGGCTCAGTTTCCCAAACAGTCTTGCCCCATAAATCACTGGCATCAACTAACTCAGCACGATCATCCTCAATATATAGGTAGACAGGCTTAGGTGACTTACCCTCAAAAATAACCATATCCCAACCGGCCATTTTTAATTCAGCACCTAAATAGCCGCCTGAATTAGAACAAGCAATTGCACCGGTTAAAGGACCTTTGGTGACCACAGTAAAACGTCCACCAGTCGAGGCCATGGTGCCTGTTAACGGCCCAGTTGCCCAAATAATTTTATTTTCTGCTGATAAAGGATCAACCTTTGGATCGACCTCATCAACAAAATATTTGGTAGCTAAGCCCCGTGAGCCCAAATAGGTTTTAGCCCACTCCATATTCAAAGGCTCAGACTTGCATGAGCCTTTAGTTAAATTAACGCGCAGTAGTTTCCCAGCCCAAGACATAGTATTTTCCTATTCAATAATTAGTTAGTACTGGCTTGATTACCAAGCTTATCGGCCCATTCACGCATACGATCGAGCCCTGTCCAATCAGCATCTACAAAAGTAATGGCTTCGGTTGGGCATGCAGTTGCGCAAGCGGGATCGCCAGAACACAAGTCACACTTTTGTACCTTGCCAGTATCTTGCACATAATTAATCGTGCCAAAAGGACAAGCAATGGTGCAGACTTTGCAACCCACACAAGTATCCTCAGAGACTACTTTTGCGCCCGTTACTAGATCAATGGAAATGGCATCTACCGGGCAAGCTTTTAAACACCATGCCTCATCGCATTGAGTGCAGGTGTAGGGCACTTTTACCCCAGTATTGTGAAAGTCAAAGACCCGAATTCGGGATTTAGAAGGATTAAAGATTCCATAATGCTCATAACTACAGGCCATTTCACACTGGAGGCAACCAGTGCACTTATCGGCATTAATCAGTAAAGACTTTTGCATTTCTAATCCCTTGTTTAATTGGAAAATAAGCTATATATGCAATCTTCTGCCAATATAAAACAAATGGGAAGCTAGTAGTAACCCTAGTAAAACAAGTAAGCGCCCTTTTGACCCAAATCAAATCGCTTCTCGGGCACATTAGCTACATTTAAGGCTTACCCCCCGATTTTTTCCCCAAGGCATATATGCAAACAGTAAAAGAAATTCAATCGGCAGCCGATGCCGCTCGCCGGGCCGAGGTAAACAACCTTATTAGCCCCCGTTTTTATAAGACCGACTATACGTATATGGATAAGCTGAATATCGAACCCGTTCGAGCAGAGTGGGACATTATGATGAAAGAGTACGAAGGCGATAATAATCAAGATCATTTTCAGCGCGATGAGCAGTTTGCCGCCGAAGTTGCTCGCTTAGTTCCCCAACTTAATTCCGAGTTAAGGCGTGAATTTCTTGATTTTCTCGTAACCTCCCTAACCTCAGAATTTTCTGGCTGCGTACTCTATAACGAGATTCGCAATCATGTTGATAATCCCGATATAAAACAATTAATGGCATATTTAGTGCGCGATGAATCCCGTCATGCGAGTTTTATCAATTCATCTCTTAAAGATTTTGATTTAGGTGTCAATCTAGGAGAATTAAAGAAAAATAAAACTTATACTTACTTTAAGCCGAAATATATATTGTATGCAACATATCTATCTGAAAAAATTGGTTATGCGCGTTACATTAGTATTTTTCGACAATTAGAAAAAAATCCGGATAAACGTTTTCACCCTATTTTTCGCTGGTTTGAACGTTGGTGTAATGATGAATTCCGTCATGGCGAATCATTTGCCCTCATCATGCGCGCTGATCCAAAATTATTGCAAGGTACTAATTTATTGTTCATCCGCTTCTTTTTATTAGCGGTATATGCCACGATGTATGTACGTGATCACACACGCCCTGCCCTAAAAAACGCAATGGGGCTTGATCCTACTCAGTACGATTACGAAGTATTTCGAATTACCAGTGAAATTTCGAAACAAGTATTTCCAATCTCGCTAGATATTGATAATCCCGCTTTTCGCCAAGGGATGAATCGACTATTTCGCATTGCTGAAAAATATTATGCAGCCCGTGAAAAAAGGGGAGCGATTAGCCTCATACAGCAAGGGAGCTATGGTTTAGCAGCATTCATAACCTTTGTTGGCATGTATTTCATTCCCGTAAAACATCATCATTTACCAATACAAATTCGGGTGGCAGCAGCCTGGTAATGTCATACTATCTTTGAATAGGATCCCCGATAAAGGGATTCGCGCAAATGGCGATCAAAAACCATGGCCACGCACCGCACTAACAAACGACCGCTGATAGGCACTGTTAAGGTATCGCCATGCCACTCAATTAAGCCACAATCTTCTAGGTGATTTAGTTCAGACACTTCATTTGTAAAATACGTGTCGAAATCAATTCCATATTTTTGCGAAAAATGGCTAACATCAACTTCAAAGTGACACATGAGCTGGCCGATAAAATCGCGTCGCACAACATCATCTACTGATAAGCGCATGCCTCGCAAGGTAGGCAATCGATGCTGATCAAGCAAGGCGTAATAGTCATCTAACGTTCTGACGCTTTGTACATAGCAATCATCAACTTTGCCGATAGCAGTTACTCCAAATGCCAACATATTGCACTCGGCCTGGGTTGAATAGCCCTGAAAATTACGATGCAATCGACCTTCTTTTTGTGCAACTGCAAGCTCATCATTTGGTTTAGCGAAATGATCCATGCCGATAAAGATATAACCTGCTTCTATTAACTGGTCAATGGTGCTCGACAAAATTTGCAGTTTATCTACTGCATTCGGTAAATTACTTTCAACAATGCGGCGTTGCGGCTTAAAAATATGCGGCAAATGGGCATAGTTATAAACCGATAGGCGATCTGGATTCATCACGATTACGGCTTGTACTGTTTTTGCAAAACTAGCGGGGGTTTGCTTTGGCAGGCCATAAATCAAATCAACACTACTCGAAGTAAAGCCATATTTACGCGACCAATTTAGAACTGCTTGTGTCTCCTCGAGGGTTTGAATTCGATGCACTGCCTGCTGAACCTCGGGATTGAAATCTTGCACCCCTAGACTAATGCGATTAAAACCTAAATCAGCAAGCAATTTAATATCGGCTTCAGTTACGCGGCGAGGATCAATTTCAATCGAGTATTCTCCGTTTTTCTGGAAGTCAAAATGTTTGTTAATCGAGGCCATTAATTCTCGCATTTCAGCGTGTGACAGAAAGGTCGGTGTACCACCGCCCCAATGCAGTTGACTAATCGGTAATTTTTGCTCGGGGGCCAGATCCATTGCCCCACAAACTGCAGCCATTTCTTTGGCTAAATACTTAATGTACTTAGCGCTACGTCCGTGATCCTTAGTAATAATTTTATTGCAAGCGCAGTAATAACAAATATTGGGACAAAATGGTAAATGCATATAAAGCGATAACGCCTGATCGCTCAATGAAATTCGCTTAAGTGCTAAACGATAATCCGCCTCAGTAAAGTCTTGGTGGAAACGATCCGCGCTAGGATATGAGGTGTAGCGAGGCCCATTAATATCAAATTTTTTTAATAGTGCAGGCTCTAATAGAACAGTTCTTGCGCTAGCTAGGCCAACTACTTTATGAGGCGCTGTTATTAACTGATCCATCCTATTCTTTGTAGCAGAATAAGGACAGATTGATTTTGATTTAAATCAAAATTCTTATCTGGATGTTGCTCTTTTGAGTCGCCCTTTTGATTGTGTGGCCTGTGGTTTAGGTGGATGTTTAGGCTTAGATTTAGATTGCGGTCTAGTTTGACGGGTCGCCTTTATGGGCTGCGCGCCAATATTGGGATCAACCTCAAAGCCCTTAATTATTTCTTGTGGAATAGTTTGTTTAGTTAATTTCTCAATATCTTTTAATAGCGCTAATTCATCGATACAAACCAATGAAATTGCTACTCCATTAGATCCTGCCCTTCCCGTTCTACCGACTCGATGGACATAATCTTCGGGAATATTGGGTAAATCATAATTAACTACATGGGGTAGTTGATCGATATCAATTCCCCGTGCAGCAATATCCGTTGCCACTAAAGCGGTGATTTTTCCAGATTTAAAATCTGCCAACGCTTTCGTACGAGCCGATTGACTTTTATTCCCGTGAATAGCCATGCAAGTGATGTCGTCTTTTTCAAGCTGCGTGACGAGCTTATTGGCACCATGTTTCGTCCGCGTAAAGACCAGTACCTGCTGCCAATCATTCGCTTTAATGAGGTGGGCTAATAAGGCTTGTTTTTTATTTTTATCGACCGGGTGGATTTTTTGAGTAATCGCTTCGTGCGTGCTATTGCTGCGCGCAACTTCAATTAATGCTGGAGACTTTAGTAAGGTATTAGCAAGCGCTTTTATTTCGCTAGAAAATGTCGCAGAAAATAATAAATTCTGCCGTGTTTTTGGTAGTGACGCCAAAATACGCTTAATGTCCGGCAAAAATCCCATATCTAACATGCGATCAGCCTCATCTAAAACTAAAATTTCAATTTCTTTTAGTGAAATATGGCCTTGCCCCATTAAATCGATTAAGCGACCAGGCGTGGCTACTAAAATATCCAGGCCATTTTTGATTGCATTAATCTGTGGATTGGCACCGACACCACCAAAAATAACCGCTGATTTCAGTCCAGTGTATTTGCCATAAGTTAAAACAGATTGCTGCACTTGCGCCGCAAGCTCACGCGTTGGAGTCAAAATTAAAGCCCGAATTTGGCGCCGTGCGCTTGTTGTTGTGGGTTTTGAATCCATCAGTCTTTGCAAGATAGGCAAAGTAAAGCCTGCAGTTTTGCCCGTGCCTGTTTGGGCTGCAGCCAATAGATCGCCACCTTTTAGGACCGCTGGAATCGATTGAATTTGTATGGGGGTAGGATTTGTATAACCCTCTTCTTCTACTGCACGCAAAATAGGTGCGGATAAAGCGAGTTCTTTAAATAGCATGTAGGCCAATAAGTAATTACTGCAATTGAATTGCTCATTTTAAGCTATTAACTAATTTGGCCAATCGGCAGCAGGTAGTCCTGTATACGGAGCAGTAAATACCTGACGCACCAGCGCAAATGATTGAGGAACTGGATTACCAGTTTTGTAATCGATTATCCAAAAATAATCATAGACATCATCCGGCCATGTGGTAGGTACACCCGCAATTTGATCTAAGTTGAGCAATTGCCGCAAAGTCACTTTTTCTCCAGCAAAATCTGTCTCTAGAGCAGCACTAGCAATGTGAAAATGCTCCCAAATCATCAGCACTGTTTTATCTACGTACTGTTGACTAAATAGCAAATCCTCGGCTGCCTCACGATTGCGCACATTTTGTGCGGCCATATGCGCTCGATCTATCCCCGCTTCTGCCCAATAAGCAATCATCGGCATGTTCCAATTAGTAGCAATCGGTGCCATCGTTTCAATCGTATGTAGGGTCATCACCATTAACGCTGCAGGCTGCTCTTTTTCACTGAATAAGGATTGGCTCGCATTCTTTCCTAGATATTGATCAGCCAGCGCTTGTGCGCGCAATTTGCCCGTCGCCGAAAGGCTCGGAGCATCTAATTTTTCAGAATGACGCGCAATAATAATTTTCATGACAATTAAAATAATAGCAAAAATTGAAAATAATTAAAATCGGTTACATTCTTAGTTGTGCAAACAATTTCCACCATTATGCAATTTTCTGTAAACCGTCATTTTTTTATGTTTGATTGGTTTAAAAGAGGATGAAAGCCCATACAACCTTACTCAATAAAAACTTGTTTTTATTAATTCTTTGCCAAGGGCTCTTTTTAACTAATAATGTTACTTTTATTGCCATTAATGGCTTGGTTGGCCTTAGCTTAAGTCCGTCGGCTTGGATGGCAACCTTACCGATTATGGGTTATGTCGTGGGGGGCGCACTCTCCACCTCTATCGTCGCTAAAACGCAACATCAATTTGGGCGTCGTCGCTCCTTCCAATTGGGTTTATTGATTGCGATTATTTCAGCGCTCATTTGCGCCTACGCTGCTTTCTCTAATAATTTCTGGTTACTGATTACCGGTACCTTTGTGGCTGGTTATTACAGTGCTAATGGGCAACTGTATCGTTTTGCAGCTGCTGAGCTAACCGTTGCAAGCTTGCGGGATAAGGCAGTGTCGTGGGTTTTAGCAGGCGGTATATTGGGCGCCGTAGTAGGGCCAAATTTAGCCTCATGGACTAAAAATAGTTTTTCTGTGCCTTTTTTAGGCGCCTATTTAACACTTGCGATTGCGGGCGTGATTGGAATTATTTTGATGCAATTTATTCACTTTCCGAGAGAATTTAAATCGCAACAACCGCTCTCAGCAGGACGTGATTTAAAAACGATTTTGCGCCAACCGGTATTTTTAGTTGCCACTATTGGCGCCTCTCTTGGTTATGGTGTGATGAATTTACTCATGGCTGCTACTCCATTAGCAATGCAAATTTGTGGCCTGCCTTTTACTGATATCGCTCTCGTTTTAGAGTGGCATGTAATTGGTATGTTTGCCCCGGGGTTTTTTACAGGCTCTCTCATTCAACGCTTTGGCGCGATCAAAATAATGGGGCTGGGGGTATTCCTCAACTTAGTGTGTATTGCTATAGCCTCAACCGGAACCAATCTGCACCAATTTCTATTAGCGCTTTTCCTACTTGGTGTTGGGTGGAATTTTCTATTCACCGCCTCAACTACCTTAGCGATGACCGCTTACCGCCCCGAGGAAAAAGATAAGGCCCAAGCAGCAATCAACTTTTTTGTCTTTGGCACCATGGCCTTTACCTCGTTTGGGTCTGGGGCCTTAGTCACTACTCAAGGTTGGGATCTATTAAATATGGGGTCACTGATTCCAGTATTGGTGACTGGAATGGCCTTAATTTGGCTACGGGCAAAAAAAGGTCCTTCTCAGCTTAAACATCATCCATAAAACTACCGCCACCACTGTCATCCCAATCTGAATTACCTGAGCCAGCCGAGTCGTCCCAAGTGCTGACGTCCCGCACCCCAAAATCAGTATTCTCCCGCCCAGTTTGGGGTGGCTGAATATTGCCGGAAGCATCCCGATTACCATGCTCGCCGCCCATTAAATGACTCGCTAAAGCCTGTCCTGCCACCATGCCAGCACCTAAGGCTGCCCCAGTTGCTAAGCTACCCATGAGGCCAGAACCCCCAAAGCCAGTATTTGGTGCTCCGGCTGGACCATTAGGACTGCCGGGCCCTCCTGGACCATTAGATGGACCACCTGTGGGGTTTGGTGCCGAACCGCTCTGCGGGCCTTTACCTAAAGCTGCCGCATTTGCTTGCTCGCGCTTTCGTAGCTTCATAAAATAAATTAAGCCACCAACTAAAACTAGCGTTAGCAGCCAAAAAATTGGGCTGCTGAAGATCGAGTTAGCACTAGAACTTCCAGCCGCAAGCCCAGAAGTCTTTCCTAACTGAGTACGTAGTTTTTGCACTGCATCAGCCTGTGCAAAAGGTAACCCAGGGGCCAGTGCCTCAGCACGTGCAAGCTCAGCGCGACCCTCATCTAAGCGCCCTTCTTTTAGCCTTAATTCCGCCACGATATAGTGCGCCTTAGCGCTATTGGGATGATTTTCCAACACCCCCTTCATCATGGCATCTGCCTGAGCGTATTGCCCGGCTGCAATTTTTTGATATACCTCATGCAAACTAGGCTCTTTCGGGTCTGCAAGCACGCTACTACTGAAAATTAAAGCTGCCAAGAGGCTAACGATCAAGGGAAGTTTGGCTAAGCGCATAAGAGATTCTTTTCTCAAATTTAGAAATAAGATTTAAAAATACCTTATTTTTAGTTTTAATGAAATCCCTAGTTTTAATAGGGATTTACTGATTATTGGGGCTAGCGCGCAGCATTGTTTGGTTAACGCGTAACTCTGCTGGCTTACCCTCCTGAACCAGGACAAAATCAATCAATTGCGCCACCTGCAGCTTTTCCTGGTACTCAATTTTGAAGACACAATTGGGCAAAAACAGCTGCAGCGGCCCTCGTTTTTGACTGGTGGAATTGAGTGCGTCCGCTTGATTATCTAATTTGACTAGTTGTAAGAGTTTTTGTAAAACAAAAAAGGTTTCCGAGGGATTTGCTGAGCCCAAGGTAATGCTTTGCAAATGATTGAGCTGATTCGGGTGTTGTTGATCAGCCTTAACCCAAACAAAATCAGGGGTCACGTGTTCACAAAAATAAATTCGCAAGCCTTCAATCGGCTGCTGAGAAAACCGAACTGTCTTAAAAAAGGCCTGCTTGATCTCATTACCAACCTGCGCAGGTCGCGATAAATCTTGCACTGCATTTGGCACAAACCCTGCTTCCTTTAGCGCTCTAAAACAGGCTTCAGCATTGTTGGTACGAAATACTAAAGCATCCAGACCAAACGCTAAATTCGCAATTTCTGCGCGTTGAGGTACCGTTCCCTCCTCCCAACCCAAGATCTCTAAATAGGTCGAATCTAAAACAATTAATTGATTTGATGAGCCTAAGTTATGCGTAGACTTTGCGCTGAGACGAAAGCCAAGATCACTAAATTGCTTAGCAACCAAGCACATTTGGTCTCTTGCCATTATTACTAAATGGTCAAATTGATACTTCATTAGGGGCTCTTTTTGCCGTTCGAGCCCTCAATATTAAATCATTGCTACCAAATCTTCCATTGGGCTAGATTTAATTACTTTCCTGCATTGGGGAAAAATAATTGCTGACCCCCAATTTTGTAAGCGGCAATTGCATCCTGGCCTGGTTTAGAAATGAGCCAATCGATAAAGGCTTGTCCCTCGGCTTTTTTCACTTGGGGATACTTCATCGGGTTCACTAACATAACACCATATTGATTAAACAAACTAGGATCACCTTCTACCAAAATATCTAAATCGCCCCGATTTTTAAATGACAGCCATGTGCCACGATCAGCCAATACATAGCCATTCATAGCGGAAGCCGTATTTAATGCTGGGCCCATTCCTGATCCCGTTTCTTTATACCAATTCAGATTGGGAGTGACTGCAATGCCAGCATCTTTCCAGTAACGCAACTCTGCCGCATGAGTACCACTTTTATCGCCCCGAGACACGAATGGAGCTTTAGCTTCGGCAATCTTTTGAAACGCTACTTTAATATCTTTACCGCCAGCAATTTTTGCGGGATCGCTCTTTGGACCAATCAAAATAAAATCGTTGTACATCACTTCATAGCGTTTGATAGAAAATCCCTCGTCGATAAATTTTATTTCAGCTGGTTTATCGTGAACGAATACCACATCAGCATCACCACGACGGCCAATATCAAGTGCCTGCCCAGTCCCCACTGCGACAATTTTTACCTGAATACCAGACTGTTTTTGAAAAATCGGCAAAATAGAACCAAATAAGCCAGATTGCTCTGTTGAAGTCGTTGACGATACGACGATGCTTTTGTCCTGTGCATAGCTGGGGCTGGCAAAAATGATTGCGCCCACAATAGCAGCCATCAGATAGCGATAGAGATTCGTTTTCATCTTTTATTAGCACCTTTTTTAATTCAAGTTAATATGCTTTCATCATACAAAAATTCAATATGAAATAAATTACATATGCGCATACAAATTAGACCTACCCTCCTGATTAACAATAAGGGCTCAAAACGGCTTGATTCTATTGATTTGGTGTGGCTCAGTGATCTACTCCAAGATATTGAAAGGGAGTCGACCTTAATGGGTGCAGCTAAGCGGGCGGGTACCTCCTACCGTACGCTGTGGAATAAATTAAATGAAATAGAGTCGGTACTGAACGAAAAGCTCGTTGAGCGTATTAAAGGCCATGGCTCAACCGTCAGTCATTTTGGGCTTTTTTTAATTCAATTTGTGGCCCAAATACAAACCCGCTATAGCGAGTACAGCGAAGACTATCAAACTACCTTATCGCAAGAAATGGCGGCCTACCGCTTAAAAAAGGGCAAAAAATGGCTGCTATTTTCTAGTAGTGATCCTATTATTCAACAAACTATTGCTAAATTAACGAGCTTTGAGCTTCGGGTAGCGGGCTCTGGCGAATCGCTGGAACGTCTCCTAAATCACGAGGCCGACATTGCGGGATACCATGTTTCTGATCCCGAAAATTCTCGCATCATTCATCTGCGCCTAATTAAAGCGGGTATGCAAGTAGTGCCAGTGATGAAACGAATCCAAGGTTTAATTGTGCAAAAGGGTAACCCGCTGAATCTAACCTCCATCAGTGACTTGACCAATCCAAAAGTCCGTTTTATAAATCGCCAAAGAGGCTCGGGCACTCGCTTATTACTAGATTCTTTATTGACCAAAAAAGGGCTTAATCCAGAGAAAATTAAGGGTTATAACAATGAGGAATTTACCCACTCAGCAGTTGCCAGTACGATCTTAGCCAACAAAGCCAATGTTGGCATTTGCGTTAAAAATATTGCTATTGAAAATAAATTGGGCTTTATCTACCTCAAAGATGAATTATTTTTCCTGGCGATGCGTAAAGAATTGGCTGCCAACAAGGAGGTTGGCAAACTGATTAGCAAAATTAGAAATTATGCCGGCATTACCGAAGGTTATAAATCTTTAGGCGCCAAAGTGCAACTACATGACTGGATTTAAATACTTAAGAAACTGGTGCAAGGGGTAAATTAAATAATAAATTTTGTGGTTTCAGTTTTAATAGCTTGTCCTCATTCATGGCAATACCTAAATAAACAGGTTTGCCAGTTAACTCGGGGAGAACCACATTAGGACTTATAAAATCTAGACGGAATAAACAAATTAACCGCGCAATGCTATTCGCCTCAACTATGTCTTTGTTATAGAGTGCATTTAAGATTTCAGTAGAAGTAGCATCTAAACCGACGTGCCAGACCCACTGGGGGTCATTAATCGCAGCCAAAGGGGTTATTTTTACCTCAATGCCTAAAAAATGATCTAACCACTGCGCGAGTAATTTACTGAAATGCTCAACTGCCGTTTGCCCAAAATTTAACGGTATTGCAAAATCATAATTACTATCCCGCGTCCAATATAAATCGAGATTATCTTCATGCAAGACATCAAGATCGATTGATTTCATTGCTACGGTCGATTGTTTGAGTAAGTCGACAATATTGGCAAACTCTGGGGCCTGGGCATTGCGCTCAATGGTTTCATGATCTGCACTCATCACCAGACCATCTTCTAAAACGCTCATTTTTTGCGGGCGGAAAAATAATTCAGCTACTCTGGCATCCATCGCACTTGGCTCATCACCCAAGATATGCCGCATAAAAATTTGGACTAACTGATTGACAAACAAGGGTGGTACATCAACACCATCACCGGCAAATAGTCCTAAATAAAATGACTCTAATGAGGGTGCTAAGAGTAATTTAGTGCGATAGCGTAACCAAATTCGGTAATTTTCTTGAATGTCACTATCCAGCATTTTAGCTATTTCAGCTTCGCTAATGGCTGCACGGGGATTTTGCGTTAAACGCTGATGTAGCAACTTTTCTGCGGCACATGATTCAGGCATTAAATTCAGTTCATCGCGAAGTAAATAGGTGCGTAAAAAATCATCGGTCACCAATAATTGATTATCTACACTAACTTGCAAGGTTTTATAGGCACAGTGCGGCCAGTAATTTATTGGTGCATTCACGTCAATAATCTCGTGCTGAAAGCGCTAAGCATAAAGCATGACCTGCCAACCTGACGGTAGCAGGGTCATGTTTAAGGGTTTGCTGGCTATTTCTTAGCGGGTGCCGCTGGCGCTGCAGCTGCGGCGGGCGCAGCAGTTGGTGCTGCTGCAGAAACTGCGGTAGGTGGCACAAAAGGTGGAACTTCAGCACAAGCTGCGGGAGCTGGCGTACCAGCAACTTTGAATCGATTGGCTAGGGTATTTTGAATCATACATAATTTATAGCCCCCAACTTTGTCGCCATAGGCTGTTTTCGCTTTAGCTAAATCGGCCGCCGCTTGTTGCTCTGGCGTTAAAGGAGGAAGCATCGCCAACACAGTGCTAGCACTGAATACACAAATGAAAAATGCAATAATTTTTTTCATAGCTCAACCTTTATTTAAATCGTTGTACCAAATTTCGTGATGCTCTTTAGCCCAAGTAGCATCAACATAACCTGTTTTCATGCCATCAATTGATCCCTGCATGCCAATAGTGCCAATGTAAATATGACCAAAAGCCATGGCGGTCATGAGTAAGGCAGCGGTGCTATGAATAATGTCGGCAATTTGCATCGTGCCACGCCAATATTCAATCGCAATGAATGGCACGATCATATCTAAAACCCAACCGGAGGCCGATACCGTTAATCCAAGAATGACCATACCAAACCAAAACCAAATTTTTTCGCCGCAATTAAAGAATCCCGCGGGGATATGCTTTCCTGAAAGCATGCCACCGAAACCGGTTAGCCATGCCATGTCCCCTTTTTCAGGGATATTTTTACGCACAAACAAGAAAAAGAAAATGACAATGGTAAGCGTAAATAAGGGGCCAGAAAAATTATGAATATTTTTGCAAGCTAGTAAAAATAATCCGTAGGTCACGCCACCCATGAGGGGCATCACAAAGTATTTACCGTACAAAATCATTAGACCAGTGAAAGCAAGGCCTACAAAACTAAATGCCATCGTCCAATGAATAATCCGATCGAGTAAGCTAAAGCGCTTAATTTTGCGACCCGACATGGGCTCATGCAGCTTAATTGAACCTTTGAGAATAAACATTGCGAGAACACCGCCTAATGCTAATGCTAATAACCAGGCACCATAAACAGTGATGACACCATTGCGAATTAAGCGCCACTGTTGTCCAGATTTCTGGATCAAAACGCCCGCTTGCTTATCGGGAATGCTCACAAAATTAACGTCGTCACTATTGGCAGTGCGCCAGATCGGCGCATTATTGCCTGGTTGATTCTGGTTCGCCTTACGCTCTGCCTCAATCGTTGCATTCGGCGCGCGCCCAACATCCATAATATTGGCTGACTCTACCTTCGGTAAGGCGGCTGGAGCAGGCATTGCTGCGGGCGCAGCCGGCTGAGCGATGCTAGCTCCTGCAAATAGAGCAAGACAAAAGCCTGCTGGAATCAGCCAGGTACGAAAAGAAGCGCTTACGGTTTGATTCATGCAAAATCCTTCACGGCATTGATCATTACTTAATACGGCTGTATTCAGTTTGATTTTGATTGCGCTTATTTATTTCTTGCGTCCAACTCACCTGATTGCCTGGAGTCCAGCCTTTTGCCATAAAGCCATCGTTAGCGCCCATATAAGGAGCAACGTCAGGTCGCTTCGATGCCTTGAAGCCCTGCTCTTCGTCTTTACAAGCACTCAATAATCCCAGTGCCAGAGCAACTAATACAACTAATTTAAGGCTGACTTTCATGACTTACCTCCTTGCGGTCCGGGGGGTGCTTTAGTAGGTGCAGGAGGTGCTTCACCTGGTTTGCCATAAGCCGTAGTCCAACCAAATACATTGGCACCAGCATTCTTGCCATTGGTTTGGCGTTTGACCACGCGAGCACGGAATATATCTGCAATCACATCGCCATCACCACCAATTAAGGCCTTGGTTGAACACATTTCAGCGCAGATCGGTAACTTACCCTCTGCCAAGCGATTACGACCATACTTCTCAAATTCAGCCACACTACCATTGGCTTCCGGGCCGCCACTACAGAATGTGCACTTATCCATTTTGCCGCGCATGCCAAATAAGCCTGAGGTAGGGAATTGAGGTGCGCCAAACGGACAAGCATAAGAGCAATAACCACAACCAATACAAATATCTTTATCGTGTAATACGACACCTTCGTCAGTACGATAGAAACAGTCCACCGGGCAGACTGCCATACAAGGGGCATCTGAACAATGCATACAGGCAACTGAAATGGATTTTTCAGCTCCAATCACACCATCATTAATTGTTACAACCCGACGACGATTAACGCCCCAAGGTACTTCGTTTTCATTCTTACAGGCAGTAACGCAACCGTTGCATTCGATGCACCGTTCTGCGTCACAAATAAACTTCATTCTTGCCATGGGATTCTCCTGAATTTAGCTCGTTTATTTAGGTGCTTA
>CANKKB010000009.1 GCA_947482555.1 Burkholderiaceae bacterium
ATAGGTATGCTCAAAAACAGTCCCTCTCTTAGCAAGGGCGTCTAAGTTTGGGGTTTGAATTATGGGGTGACCAGAATTTCCAAGAACTTTGGGATTATGTTCATCCGACATGATAACGAGAAAATTATTAGCCATAAGATCCTATTATGTCTAGCAGGTTATTTAGACGCTTACTATACATCTAAACTTCGTTCTTATGATGAGTACAATAGAAATAAAGAAAAATAGTACTTTTGCCGATCTTTGATCATCTGTTAATAAACTAACTAATTAAAAAATAAAATATGAAAACTAAATTGATATATTGGGTAAGCCCACTTTTTTTATTAATGATTCTGGCTTCGGGTTTTGTACAAGCCCAGAACTTCCCATCTATGCCTATCAAATTGATTGTGCCATATGCGCCTGGAGGTGGAACAGATATTTCAGCAAGATTAATTGCAAAGTATGTTAGTGCGAGTTTGGGACAGCCTGTCATTATTGAAAACAAACCAGGAGCTGGAACGATTTTAGGAACAGCATATGTTGCTAAGGCTGCGCCGGATGGATATACCTTAGTTTACGGATCAATTACCCATACAATAGCTCCCGCACTATATAAGCAGAGGGTGCCTTTTGATCCAATAAAGGATTTCACTCCAATCACCCAAATTGCAACTTTCCCATTTGTTTTGGCTACTACTCCAAGTACTAATATTCAATCAATTAAAGGTTTGATAGCAGAGGCAAAGGCAAATCCAGGGAAATTAAATTATGCTTCTGTAGGCAATGGCACCGGCACTCATCTTTCTGGGGAAATGTTTAAGTTACTCACAGGTACGGACCTTGTGCATGTTCCCTTTGCTGGGTCTAGCCCTGCTTTATTAGCCCTACTTGGAAAACAAGTAGAGATTGCGGTAGTAGATACTCCACCAGCAATTCCTTACATAAAAGAAGGATCTATTCGTGCCTTGGCCGTAACAACAGCGAAGAGAGCCTCAGTTTTACCCGATATTCCAACATTGGCCGAGGCTGGTGTACCAGGATTTGAATTTACATCCTGGTGGGGGGTAATGGGACCAGCTGGGCTTCCGCCTTTAATTACTAAAAGACTAAATGAAGAATTTGTTAAGGCTTTAGCTCAGCCAGAAGTAAAGACTTTATTAGCATCCTTTGCAGCCGATCCAGTTGGTAATTCACCAGAAGAGTTTGGGCGTATTCTGAAGCAGGATACAGCGAAGTATGAAAAATTAGTTAAAGATGCGAAGATAAAAATTGAATAAAAATATGAATCAAATGACAAAGAATGTACTGTCAATTGAGCAGGCAAAGAAGATAGCAGCTCAAGCTATTTCGATAGCTCAATCAAAACAATTGAAGATTGCTTTGGCAATAGTAGACGACGGCGGTAGATTGCTCTACTTTGAGAGAATGGATGGTGTTTCGTGGGGTAGTGGCGAAGTTGCTCTAGCTAAAGCACAAAGTGCGGCTGCGTATCAACGAGATACAGTGGTATTTGATGAAAGACTGATGGGAGGACGGATGGCAGTCCTTCAACAGCCCTTTGCTTTTCCAATCGAGGGTGGTGTTTCCTTGGTAATTGACCAACAATGTGTGGGAGGTATTGGGGCAAGCGGAGCTTTAGCAAAAGAAGATACTGAAATATGTAAGGCTGCTGCAGCAATACTTTCAAGTAATACTTAGGAATGAAAAAAAATCTATTTGGTTCTACTGGTATTGAAATATCGGTAATTGCACTTGGAGGCCATGAGTATTTGCCCGATGGTCGTTCGCGCGGCTTTAATGAAAATTTTTCTCAGGCAGTTACCCCTGGACATATTGGCGAAGGTTATGGTGGCAAAGAGCGTAGGGAATTATTGGCAACAGCTCTTGATCTCGGTATCAATTTTTTTGACGTCACAATCGACTCCGAAAAGGAAGCTCTTGGCCGAAATTTAATTGAGATTTTACCCTCGCATGAAATATTTATTCAGACTCGTCCAGAGGGTATGTGTTATTCCTATGATAAAAATAATGAAAAATTGCTCAACCTAAAAATTCTAAAAACTGAAGTACAGCGCATACTTAGTTTATTAAATAGAGAAAGCATTGATTTCTTTAACGTAGGTTTGCTCGCTTGGTCAATCGATAATTCAAGTAATTATTTAGATATTCTGGCTCATAATTTAAATACTCTTAAAAAAGAGGGATTAATACGTTTTGCAGTTGCAGATTCATTTTCTGGTGAACGCCTATATCTTGAGATGCTAAATTCAGGCGCATTTGATGCGGTAAATATTGATTTAAACCTCGGAGATGCATGCGGAATTGATAAGGTTTTGCCATTAGCTCGTCAAAAGAAATGCGGGGTTATTGCTCGTGAAGCTTTTTTCAAGGGTGAGCTATTTAGAATTGGCAAAAAAAATGGTATTGAGGACTTATCCTGTTTAGCAAGCATTGCCATGAAATGGGTTTTTGCACAAAATCCAGATACTGTCATTGTTGGTGTAGACACTGCAAGCCAATTAATCGCTAATATAAATTCTGCTCATGAACCCATGACCAATCAAGAGCATGAAATTCTTGAAAAAGTATTGCGCACACCTGAGTTTTTAAGCTACTCAAATATTAAGAGAAATGAATTTTATGAAATTGCAAAATGACAACAAAATAATGGATGCAGATTTGAATCATGACTGGCTTAAAGATAGCCTAACTATGATTATGACAATGCGTTCTGATGATGCAAAGCATTGGGATGCGAAAAAATTAGCTGAACTAGCAAAATCTTTTTCTCTTGGGGCGCTTGGTTTTAGTGCTGGTGGTATTACCGCATTTTATCCAACGAAACTCAAGTTTCATGCTTTGAGTCCTAGCTTGGGTGGGAGAGACTTAGTAGCCGAAACAATTGATACTCTTCATGCTAATGGTATTAGGGCAATTGGCCGAATTGATCCAAGCTTAGGTAGCCCTGATGAGCTTGCAAGCCATCCTGACCGCTTTGCTAGAACTGCAAAGGGGGAAACTATTCAGCTCCATGACTATTACTTAACATGTCCCACGGGAGACCATTACCGTAAGTTCATTATTGAAGTAGTTGAGGAGATGGTTAAGAACTATGCTTTTGATGGCATGTGGGCTAATGCTGCACAGTTTTCCCCATGGGGAACTGCGCGCTGTTACTGTGAAAACTGTAAGAGTCAATTTACTGCAGAAACAGGCTATCCATTTCCAGAAGAAAATTGGGAGGATCGAGCATGGAAAGAATATAACGAATGGCGGTACCAAAAAATTGTTAGCTGGAATAAATTAGTTCATGAAACTATTAAACGGATCAGACCAGGTTGTGCTTGGTTACCTCTTAGTCAAGTAATTGAATCATGGGACCATATTAGAAAAGGAGGTTGGGATGCTGACTTAACTTCTGCCCATGCTGACGGCACTGTTCTTGAGGCGCAAAGAAGATATTGCAATTTATGGTGGCCAGGCATGGAGTCTCGCTATGCACATTCGTTAAATCCTAATCGAGGTGCAGGAATCACTATTAGTTATTTCTACCCGTGGTGGCGTTTTACCCATGCGCCAGTTTCAGAAAATAAAGTCTGGGCGGCACAAATTATTGCCAATGGAGCAAGACCTTGGTTGCATTTAACAGGATTTTTCTCTGAATACTTTGATCATCGTGGAATAGAGCCTATGCAGGAGCTCTTTAAAAAATTTAAAGAGCGCCCTGATGTTTATGTTGGAACAAAATCAGCCGCTGAAGTAGCTTTAGTGTATTCGAGAAATTCTTTAGACTACGAAGGTGGTGCCAACCCCGATCAAAACTATCTTGATTGCTTTAGAGGTGCATATAACGCATTAATGCAGGGAAATATCCCCTTTAATTTAATTTCTGATAAGTCCATCAATGTGGGTAGTTTATCTAAATATAAAGCTGTTGTAATGCCAAATTATTCTTGTATTTCAAATGCAGCGGCGCAACAGATTGAAGAATATATAAATGCTGGCGGCACGGTTATTGCGAGTTACCGGGCTGGATTCTGTGACGAATGGGGTGAGGAACGTTCAGAACCATTAATGGCTAAATGGCTAAGCTTGCAGTACACAGGCCTAACTTACTTAAATCTTAAAGCAGCTTATGCAGCAATTAATAAGCCCGATCATGAAATGTTGAAGAATTTTACTGGGACTGACGTTATCCCACTTGCTGGTAATGTTTGCGTTTTTAAAGAAAAACAACAAACAGAAAAATCTCTTTTGAATTTAATACCACCTGTAGAGGCCTTTCCTAATAGTGGGATGAGTGTTCCTGAGTTTAATGTGGCTGATGATGAAAATGTGATTGTTCCATTATTGTTTTCTCAAAATATTGGGCGGGGAAAATTAGTGTATTTCCCATGGGAGCCTGACAGAATTGGATTTAATTTTGGCCTGCGTGATCCAATGACATTAATTATCAACGCTGTTATGAGCGCTCAGAAATCACCAGATTTGATTATTGTTGATACACAAGGATTGGTGGATGTATCGGTAATGGCCGGACTGAATAGCCTGGTGGTTCATTTAGTAAATTTTAATTCCTCTGGGGGCGGCATTCGAAGCAATCATCGAAGAGCGGTTGAAGATACTATCCCCATTACTAATACTTCTATCAACTTACGGATACCAGATAATATAATATGTGAATCGGTAGAGGCCGTTGCGGCAGGAAATAAACTTCCCTTTGAGCAAGTGTGGAATAGAGTGACGTTTTCTCTACCAATACTAGAAGAATTTGAGTCGATTTTGGTTAAATTTAAATCATGAAGATTAGATTGATGCGGCTTAAATTTCTAGTCCTTTTAGGTTTTACATCCTTAGTTTATCAATCGCATGTAAGAAGCGAGAGTGATACCAAAGCCTATCCATCTAAGCCTATCAAAATTATTGTTTCTTTAACTGCAGGCGGACCCACCGATACTCTAGCTAGAATTATTGCGCCCCCGCTTTCTCAGCTTTTAGGGCAGCCAGTTATTATTGATAATCGACCTGGCGCTGGCGGAAATATTGGAGCAGATATAGCTGCCAAATCTGCGCCTGATGGGTATACCTTGTATTTAGGAACATCGGGGCCTTTATCAATTAACCCCGCCCTATATCAAAAACTCTCGTATGATCCGTTTAAAGATTTTTCTCCGATTAGTCAGATTGCTTATGCTCCATTTGTAATCGCAGTAAACCCCAAAACTAATATCAACTCAATCTCCGAATTAATTCAATTTGCAAAAAAAAATCCAAATAAATTAAATGCAGGATCAGTTCCAGGTAGTGCGGCCCATTTATCTACGGAGCTATTTAAAAGTCAGGCTGGAATTGAAATGACTCAAGTTCCTTATAAGGGCGCTGCACAAGCAACCAATGATTTGCTTGCAGGGCAGATTGATGTTAGTTTTGCCTCTTTACCCGGCGTTTATCAAAACATTAAGGCAGGAAATTTAAAAGCGCTAGCCACCACTAGCCCTAAACGACTATCTCAATTAAAAGATATCCCCACAGTTTCTGAGTCAGCAATCAGCGGGTATGAATCTAGTGTTTGGTATGGCCTGGTGGCACCAGCAGGCACCCCTGAAAATATCATTTTCAGGCTTAACAAAGCTATTCAACTTGTATTGCAAGATAAAAAAATTCGTGAGCAAATGTTTAGTAATGATTTCACCCCAGTAGAATCTAGCCCCACAGCTTTTGCTGCCTATATTAAAGCTGAGAATGTTAAATGGGGATCTATTATTAAGGCGCGAAACATTCAATCTGAATAATAACTCGCCACTTTTTTTGAGTCTTTTCAACATTTAAACCCCAAAGAGTCCGATAAGCTGGAGTCAATCTAGAGCCCCCCACAAACCAAATCTACTGGCTAACAGGTTCAAGTCCTGGTGGGCCCACCATAAAAACCCCTCACTAGCGATAGTGGGGGTTTGGTCTGTTAGGCGTTACTTTAAGTAACGGTTGTGGGGCCTCGTAATTAACTTATTTTGCCGCAATGATTTACTATAGAAAAACCCTCTTTGGTCATGGGTCTAAATTGACAGTAGTTCAAATATTTTATTTAATATCGCGGCAAGATAACATATGTATTATTTTGCGCTCTGAATCAATCTCAAACCCACACTGTACTGAGCGAGATGAGTTTTCATAAGTTCTGAAGAGAATATCCCAAATAGGTAAACCATAATTATTAGTATGACGGTGACGCTCATGATGAATACGGTGCATTTCCGGCCTAACGATAAAATACCCTAGCCAGCGTGGGGTAGGAGTGTTGGTATGCTCCCAAAGCTCGAAAATACTGACCCAAAGGGATGCCCAAGCTGCGGATTCTACATTTAATCCCAGAAAAGAATAGGCAACAAGATTAATGATGAGAGAATTGGCTAAAAAATCACTTGGGTGTGCATAGAGTGCTGTTAAAGCTTCTATACGATGAGTACTGTGATGAATTTGATGAAATATTCTCCAGATTAAATTATTATGATGTCGAATACGGTGCCACCAATAAACAAAAAAAGTAATACAAACATACGCAAATAGGCCATTAAGCCAAGGCGGATTATTTAAAAATTGATTTGATAGGGATGGGAACAGCGCAATTCCTCCCAAAATTGGAATCAAAAATATCCCAATTACCGTTGTCAGAAATACCCCAAGACCACCAAAGACAAGCAGTCTGAAAAGCCAAGCCCTATCTTGAGCATAAGGATAGAGAGGGCGAATTCGCTCTAAGCCAATAAAAAAAATGGCAGCAGCAATAATAATGATTAACGATTGTGAAGTTAGCAAAAGCCAATTGCCTTAAGTCAATTTATTGAGCTCTTGCCGCGACTTTTCTAGCCTTAAAAAACGCTGTAGTTCAGGTGAAATAATTTTTTTTCTTATTTTTTTAATCGCCAAGATGTCATACATTTCATTCAGGAATGCAACGGATTCATAGGCAACTGTTTCACGTTCATTATCAACCGTGACCATGTGATAACTGTTGCCAAGGTAAATTGATCTTTTGACTTGAGAGCTAATTGATTGATGTAGTAATTCAACATTATTGGGATGTGCAATTTCATCATCGATCGCATGAATAGATAATACAGCAGCAGTGACGTTTGCTAGATTTTTTTTCACATAAGAGCATAATTTATTAGCTTGATAAATATGATTCAGCGTCATATACGACCCACCAACTTCAGAAAGCTGCTCGCTCAACATAACTTTTTTAATATGGGCTCGGATTTGGATATTTTTAACGCCAAACGGATCTCGTTCCTTATATTTAAAACTTTCTCCTAAGCCAAGCCATATGCCTGCATTGGTAAATACTCGGAACCAAGGGATGCTCCAACCATTGTAATTTAATGTAGTGGAAAGACATAGAATGGCGTGAACATTATCTAATGTAGAAGCAACTCCGAGTGCCAATGTTCCGCCAAGAGAAATTCCACCAAGGGAAATTGGTAATACTTCTTTTTTTTGTAAATTACGCACATAATTAGCCGACTCGTCAAGCCAATCTGTCCATTTGCCAGCATGATTGCCAAAGTTATAACCACTAAAGGTAGGTGTTTCAACCCGAAAGCCGTTTTTTCTGAGGATATTTGCTAAATAGCCAAACTCGAGTGGAGATGAAGAAAGCCCATGAAATAGTACAATTAATGGACTAGACTTGTCAGAGACTTCAGCTGTATTCATTAGGAGTCATTTTAGTCTTGATTGAGGGCAGATAATGATAATAAAAAATGTCAAGGGTTGGTGCAAGACTACTAAAAATTTCATTTACTCTATTGCAACTGGCCTATTCATTTTGATAACTTTAGGCTTATTTGCATTAGGACCAGCCTTTTATATTGTAAATCCTTATCAATTCTACTTTTTAGCAGCAATTTTCTTAGCATATTTCTTCGGTTTTCTGCCTGCATTAATTTTTGCTCTTAGTGGCACCTTGTTCGCTAATTATTGGTTTGTGTTCCCCTTTGGTAAATTTGTCTTTAATTTTCAAGATCTACAAGTCTGGGCACTAAATTTTTTAGTGGGTTTTGCGTGTATTATCTTGATTGAATATTTGCAACGTGAACGGTATAAATCGAAATTACTTTTGTTGGTTTCCAACACGCGTTATTTAATTTTATTGCATCGCGATAATGAGCTTATGAACATATTAAAAAAAGAAAATAATGTCTGAAACAATGCAGGTGCTACTGCAGCAAGTGGCTGAACGCTTTGATAAAAAAATTGATGATATTAGTCCAGAAACGACTTTAGAGTCACTGGAGGTTGACTCTCTTGGCAAAATAGAATTATTATTTGACTTAGAAGACCATTTTAAAGTTCGTATTCCGAATGAAGCTTATGAGCTCATCACACTTCAAGATGTGGCAGATTTAATTGACTCTGTAAAATAAGGTGGAATCAGATACTCAACTGAATCGAGTGGTTGTCACTGGTATAGGTGCAGTTTCTTGTTTGGGTGTTGGTGCCGCCATTCAATTTCAAAAAGCCGCTACTTGTACGTCTGGAATAAGCGGTCTCACTAAAGTGTTAGCTATCCCTGTTGATTTGTCTTGCGCAGGTTTAGTGGCAGATCCACTGCCAATTCAATTAGATGCTTCATTACAAGGTATGTTCGATCGTGTAGCGCAGTTATCTTGGATTGCTGCAGAAGAGGCCTTGATACACTCTGGCTTAACGGATTTATCCGCAAAATTATTAGATCGTTGTGGCATATTTTGGGGAACAGGTTTTGGCGGAGCCACTACGCTTGAATCCTCTTATGGTGATATTTTTTTAGCCCACAAAGATCGGGTTAGACCTTTTACGATTATTGGCGTGATGGCGAATGGCTCTGCAGCATTAATTTCATTGAAAACGGGCTTTAAAGGTCCCTCAATTAATTACTCAACTGCTTGCGCTTCATCGGCTCATGCCATAGGAGAAGCGTATAGAAGTATCAAGTATGGATGTTGCGATCGAGCCATCGCGGGCGGGGCAGAAAGTCTTTTTACGGCTGGCTCTATTAAGGCTTGGGAAGCGTTAAAGACCCTTGCTAATCCAGACCTTCGAAATATTGCTAGTTCTTGTAAGCCATTTTCAAAAAATCGCAGTGGCTTTGTGTTGGGCGAAGGAGCTGCTGCAATTATGCTGGAATCATTGGCTAACGCAATGGAGCGAGGTGCAATTATCCTTGGGGAAATTATTGGCTATGGGGCAACTTCAGACTCGCTACATATGACAAAACCCGATCCTGTTGGTCAAGCGAAAGCAATGCAACAAAGCTTAGAAGAGGCTCGTCTGAACTCAGCCGAGGTGGTTTATATAAATGCTCATGGCACCGCAACTCAGGTTGGAGATATTTCCGAGACAATTGCGATTAAAAACACTTTTGGGGTTGAGGGCGCTAAACAACTAACGATTAGCTCAACTAAGGCCATTCATGGGCATACACTTGGGGCGGCAGGCGCATTAGAGTTACTAATTACTATTCAGGCAATGCAAAAAGGAATTGCCCCCGGTACTGCATTCTTGGAAACCCCCGATCCTGAATGCGATCTCAATTTCTTACCATTAAGGTCTGTTGAAATACCTATTCCTTATGCAATGAGTAATTCATTTGCCTTTGGTGGATCAAATGTTTCACTGCTATTGGCGAGGGATGTGAATTAAGTAATATTTTTTTTAATATTAGGTGCAGTAATGTTATGAAACCAAAGCACCCCTAAGAGCATTCCTGTTATCAGGACTTCTGCATCACTTACCAGCCCGTGAAAATTATCTGCCGCATAAGAATTTGAGTTCAAATTAATGACTAATTCTAATAATATTACAGTAGCTGTAAAAATTAATCTCGCTTTTTTAAGGTTTTTTAACAAGGGAGCATAGAGTTCATTTGCATTGATGAGTAGATAGACTACCGAGCAAAGATTAATAGACCAAAAAAGATAGATAAAAAAAGTCAAATTAAATGGTGCGCTTAAGTAGTAAAGCGTAGATATTAGAATCTGTAATAAGAGTAAAAATTTAGTCATTTGAGCTAATAATTTTTGATTTAAATAGTAACTTTACGCCTTTTATTATTGATAATCCTCCGCGCTTTGACTAATCTTTAAAAATTTTGACTTATGACCTTCCCCTTATATTTTCAGGTTCAAGTCCTGGTGGGCCCACCAGTAAAATAAACCCTTACTAGCGATATTGGGGGTTTTGTCTTTTGAGCGTTACTTTAAGTAACGGTAGTAGCGGGGGGTGCTTTTGGCCATTAAAAGTCGGTCAGGCGTAAGATATAAGCATGCTTTACCTCATTAAAACTCTGATTGCCGCATTAATAATTGTTGCCGTAGGCGAGGTTAGTAGGCGCAGCTCTGTTTTAGCAGCATTTCTATTGGCATTGCCTATTGTTTCAATTACAGCATTAGTATGGATTTATATTGATTCTAAAGATAAGGTCAAGATCGCCGATATTAGTTATGAGACATTTTGGTATGTAATCCCAACTCTACCGATGTTCGTATTGCTCAGTTGGATGCTTAGGAATGACTACAATTTTTACATAGCCTTGTTTATATGTTGTGTTTTGACTGCCGGACTCTTTGCTGTCACGCAATTCATCCTGACAAAGTTTTAATCTGATATGAAAAATTCCAACTAAACTGAACTCTCTGCGAATGCTTTCTTATAGGGATGATCATGTATATACATTCCTGCCAGCATTGCAACAACAAAGATAATTACCTTCTGATTGCCAGATCCAAGGGCAACAAGAGCGGGTCCAGGGCATAACCCTGCCATTGCCCAACCAGCTCCAAACAAGACACTTCCAAAAACTAGATCTTTGTTGATGTGTGTTTTACCAGAAAGGTGAAGAGGCTCTTCAAAAAAAGTTGTTTTTCTTTTTTCAATGAACTTAAATCCAAAAAAGGTGACGAAAATTGCGCCCATCATGACAAACATAAGGCTAGGATCCCATTGCCCAAATAAGTCCAGAAACCCAATGACTTTGGCAGGATTGGTCATTCCAGAAATGATAAGCCCGATACCAAAACCCAGACCAGCAAGAAAGGTTAGTAGGTTTTTCATAATTAGTTGATCCAATGCAGTAATAGATAGCAAACAATAAATCCTGAAGTCATAAAGCTGAGTGTTGCAACAAGTGAGCGTGTCGATAATCTACCAAGCCCACAAACCCCGTGACCACTGGTACATCCTGAACCCATTCTTGTTCCAAAACCAACCAATAATCCCGCTATAACAAGCTCAATTGAGCTCGTATTGATTTCGATAGTTGGTGCCTCGAAGAGTATTGAATAAATTTGATATGAGCCAATTAGCCCAAAAAGAAAAAGAATTCTCCACAAGTAATGATCCTTAGGTGTATTTTGAATTTGCATTAGAGCGCCTACAATCCCGCTGATTCCTGCGATTCTTCCTTTAAAAGTGATCAGTAAAACAGCACCAAGCCCTAAGATAGTCCCGCCAATAAGCGATGCAATAGGGGTGAATTCTTGCCAATTAATTGTCATGTTCTATAACGCCTATATATTTAGAAAAGATTTGTAAAGCATGTATATGCCAACCAAAAATGTGAAGGATGCAAATATCTGTTGAATGCGTATAGGATTCAACTTTTGCGAGAACTTCCTGCTGATTAGTAAGCCAATAACGGCGCCTGCTGAGAATAAGGTAGCAATAGGCAGATTTAAGGTTCCTGCAAATGCAGAGATTCCTGCGCTACCAATTGCAATGATTGCCATTACCCCTAATGATGAGCTGATAATTGAATTTGTTGACAGGTTGGTGTATCTGCGAAGGGCTGGAACAATCACAAATCCACCCCCAACACCCAGAAGTCCTGATAAAAAACCAGAGACTGCGCCAATGCTTAATAGAGTCAAAAAACAGGGCTGAGTCCACGATAGTTTTCCTGTTGTATTATTTAATTGGCAGGTCGCATTGGAATTTGGCTTTGATTTGGCTCCATCTTTGTCGAACATTACCTTCAAGAAAGAATGCATTGATATGCCTATCAATATCAGCCCGAATAGCGCAACCAGAGGCCGGTTGGACACTTGATGCGCTAGCCACAAACCAAAGGGAGCAGTAGTTAAACCAGCAAGCCCAATTAATAGAGCTGCTTTATACCTTAAGATTTTGTTTCTATGGGCTAGAAGGGCTCCAATACCAGCCGAGGAGGCGATAGCCATCAGTGCGATTGGGCCTGCTTCTGCAATGCTTAAGTGTAAAAAATATACAAGTGCTGGAACCGATACTATGCCTCCGCCTGCGCCAGTTAGACCCATTAATAGACCAATGAATAGGCCCAAACTTGAGGTCGATAATATATCCATGTTTACATTATATAGAAATATAATATATAATTCAATATATTAAATAAGCGGAGATTTTTATGAAAGCCCAAATCAAGAGTTTTTTCGATAAGGCCACTTGGACCTTCACCTATGTTGTCGCAGATCCTGAGGCAAGGGTTTGCATTGTGATTGATCCCGTTTTAGATTACGACCCCAAATCAGGTAGGACTCTAACGCAATCAGCCAATCAGGTTATTCAATACATTACAAGCAATCATCTGCAATTAGAATGGGTTTTAGAGACGCATGCTCACGCAGATCATTTAACAGCTGCTAAGTACATACAGAATGAGCTTGGTGGAAAAATTGCGATTGGTGAAAAGGTGCAAATAGTGCAGGGTGTATTTAAAGGGATTTTTAACTTAGGTAATGAATTTAAAACTGATGGCTCCCAGTTCAACCATTTGATCAAGGATGGTGAGAATATCTCTTTCGGGAATCTCAATATTGAATCAATAGCCGTTCCAGGGCACACACCAGCTTGCATGGCCTATAAGATCGATGATGCCATTTTTGTAGGTGATACATTGTTTTCACCAGATGTGGGCACAGCGCGTTGCGACTTTCCGGGCGGGGATGCCAGTACCTTATATAGATCAATTAAAAAGATACTCAGTTATCCTGAGTCCACAAATTTATACATGTGTCACGACTATCCCCCAACTGATAGACAAGTTATTGATAGAACTACGGTCGGTGAGCAGCGGACAAATAATATTCATATCCGTGACGGTGTGACATTGGATGCTTTTGTTCAAATGAGAAAAGCTAGGGATGCTACTTTAGAAGTGCCGGTTTTATTACTACCTTCTATACAAGTAAATATCCGAGCCGGAACTATGCCACCTAAAGAGGATAACGGCACTTCGTACATGAAGATTCCAATTAATTTACTCTAAACAATATGAAAACAATCAATCTCAAAAAGATGCAGTCATCAGCCGACGCTGCTTGTCGCTTGATGAAAGTGCTATCTAATAGAGACCGAATGATGTTGTTATGCCAAATTAGTCAGGGCGAAATGTGTGTTGGAGAGCTTGAGGAATGTCTCGATATTTCTCAACCAACCTTATCTCAGCAATTATCCATCTTGAGAAATGAAAGATTAGCCCAAACCAGAAGAGAAGGAAAGCAAATATATTATTCGCTTTCTAACCCCGCGGCCTTAGATGTGATAAAGGTGCTTTATCAAAATTACTGCAGGCAATAGCTGGGACCGGCCCCCAAACCTACAGCACCAAAAGTGCCAGGGTTTATTGCTAGTGGGCTGCATATAACAGGCAGTGAAAACTGTAGTGGTAAGCATAATCCTTTGGTCCCACAAGTCCTGGTGGGCCACCATAAAAAACCCTCACTAGCTTAGTGGGGGGGTTGTCTTAAATGACATTCTAGGCCCAGGTTAGTGTCGTTTAAAATGGCATACATCAATTTGCCTTAAGATAAAGCTATGAATTTTCCACTTAGTCATATCTCTTCTCTTTGTAAATATACGGGTATTAGTTTTACCGCTGGCGCTATTACTCATGGATTTTTCAGTGGCGAACGAGCTATCTGGACCGCCACCTTCGGTATCGCGATTTATCTAGTTGGCGGCACTCTAGAAAAAATAGCCAATCCCGATAAAGACCACAGTTGGACCGATATATTGGCCATTGGTATTGTTGCTTCAATTGGTTTGGGATTCTTTACTGGAGGACTTCAACATTTTCCAGACTCTCCTGGAAGAAGCTCATGGGTAGTTCCAGTTGGATTTGCCATGTCTTTATTAGCTATGTATTTAATGGAGGGTAAAGGCAAGGTAAAAGTAAAAGCAGTCCTAACTTATGGTGGGATTAGTTTGACCCTTGTTGTTGCCGCTTCTTTGTATGCGCTTTACTACTTTAATGGGCATAGCGGTGATGGTCATAGTCATGATCATGGAGCTCCACCAGCACAATTTATTGCTCCATCAATAAAAGAGATTCGCGTAGAGGTAGATGACTCTATGCGGTTTTCTCCAACAGCATGGGAAGCGCAAGTAGGGGAGCCCATTCGCATCATTTTGGTTAATAAGGGCAAAGTGGATCATGAGTTGGTGATTGGTAGCGAAAAGGAAATCATCGCTCACGCTAAAGAGATGTCTAACCCCGGAGCTAAAGGACATCACCATACAAATGAAATCTCAGCAAAACCAGGGCAACAAGTAGAATTGGTTTGGACTTTTAAAGAGCCCGGGCAATATGCCATGGCATGTTTTGAGCCTGGCCATTATGAGGCTGGAATGAAGGGCATCATTAATGTAGTGGCTCATCAGCATTAGGGGAATTAGGATGCCTGACCCAGGCTAAAGTCCTGGTTGGTTCACTAATAATCGATACCAACTCTAGGGTTGGTATTTTTTTGAGTATTACTTTAAGTAACGCGCGCATGTGATTTTGAAATCCAAATTTAGCAATTACTATTTAACTATGTTTAGATTTGCGTAAGCAATTTTTTTCCAACCTTCTTTAGTTTTTTTCCAAATACTCATGCGCGGTGTAAATTTTGTAGAAAGTAGTTTGCCATTAATTTGCTCTTGAGCAGAAGCCCAAAATGTAATGATTAAAGTATCGTCAACCTGAGTAGTTTTAAAATCTTTTAATGTATATTTTCCTAATTTAAGATTTTTAACTTGACTTAAATACTGAGCATAATCAATCACGCCTTGAGTATCAACAACCTGAATTTGAGGTGATGTAGTAGATATCCAGTTAGCAAAATTTTTATCAGCATCATCTACCCAATGTTGACGCTCAAGTTTCTCGCCATCTGATAAATCTACTTGAGCATAAGTAAGGGTTGATAGAAAAATACTTAAAATGATTAAAAACTTTTTTGGGATTTTCACTTGCTAGCTTTCTTTAAGTAATGGTTGGATAATACTTTTATTTACAGTTAGCATTATATAAATAGTAATTAAATAATCACATCTAGTTTCTAGGAGATTTATATGGGTTCAATGATTACTTATACGCGTCCAGACGGGCAATCTGCCACAGCTTATCTAGTACAGCCGCAAGCGGGATCATTGGCACCTGCAATTGTGGTGATTCAAGAATGGTGGGGACTAAATCATCAGATAAAAGAGGTTGCCCAGCGCCTAGCCCAGCAGGGTTATCAGGCTCTAGTGCCTGATCTATATAAGGGAAAAATTGCCCTCGAGGAAAATGAGGCCAATCATCTAATGACAGGTTTAGATTTTGGGGATGCTGCCAGCCAAGATATTCGAGGGGCTATTCAATATCTTAAAGCTGCAGGCGCACCAAAAGTTGGGGTAACCGGATTTTGTATGGGGGGTGCGCTCACTTTGCTATCTGCTATTTTTGCCCCTGAAATCGATGCAGCGGCAATCTGGTATGGTTACCCTCCGTTAGAGTTCGTGGATGCAGACAAAATTAAAGCACCACTAATGGGTAGTTTTGCAATATACGATGATGTTTTCCCAATTGGTGGTGTTGATGCACTTGAGGCCAAACTCTCTGCGGCTGGGGTAGCTTATGCCTTTGATCGTTATGAGGCCAAGCATGCCTTTGCCAATGAAGAGGCGGATGCAAAAAATCTCCCTTATCTGAAATATGATCCTCAAGCGGCAGGAAAAGCCTGGGAAAAAACAACAGCATTTTTTAGGAAAAATATTAGCTAACGATACGCTGTGACATTTATCTAAGAGACAGTCTAGACCACAAACTGGAAACAGGCAGTGAAAACTGCAGTGGTAAGCATAATCCTTTGGTCCCAGGTTCAAGTCCTCTTGAGCCCACCAATATTAAAACCCTCACTAGCGATAGTGGGGGTTTTGTCTTGTGACCGTTACTTTAAGTAACGCTTGTAGGGGTGGGGGAGAATTGGGTGTGTCAGGCCCTGGTTTATTCCGCATCGGGCCACCAAGAATCATGATAGCCAACTTAATGGGCAATTTTCTTTAGAAGTGCTTCATATTAAAGAACTTCGTTATTATTAAAAATAAGAAAAATATGGGGTGAGCCAATGAAAAAGATAGCAATCTTTATGATGTTGTTCATTTTGGCGATAGCGTCCGCTCAAGGCGATACCACGCCCAAAAATATCATTATTTTGTTTGCAGATGGTACAACCAGCAGTCAATATGAGTTTGGCCGTTATTCGAGTGCGCTGTTACGACAACAATCATTTGCCGTAACAGATATCGTAATGGCTAAAGGCCAGTATCAGTTGATGAAAACAGAATCGGCAAATTATTTTGTCACCGATTCGGCAGCAGCAGCATCGGCGATGGCCACTGGCTATAAAGTCAATAACGGCGCTATATCCATCACCCCAGACGGTAAAACACCACCCACCATAATGGAAGTAGCCAAAGACAAGGGCAAGAGAATTGGACTACTTAGTACTGCACCAATTTATGATGCCAGCCCAGCTGCATTTAGTACTCATGCAAAATCCAGGCGAGATTATGAATTGATCGTAAATCAGTATCTAGAGCTCGCTCCAGATGTTCTGATGGGTGGCGGATCCAATTACTTCCTACCAAACTCACTACCTGGTGGAAAACGCCAAGACGGCAAGAATGTGATTGAAGCCTTTAAAGCAAAAGGATACCAATACATCAATACACCAGAACAACTAAATCAGATCAAGTCAATTAAGCTTCTGGGCCTATTTGCTGATGAAGATCTAGATTATGAAATCGATCGTAATTCGCAAGAGACGCCCAATCTAGCGCAGATGGTGACGGCAGCACTGCAAGTGCTCAATCAGGTTTCTAAGAAAAGCAAAAATAGGGGATTTGTATTATTTGCCGAGAACGAGAATACAGACTCTGCAGGCCACCACAATGACGTTGCCGCTTTAATGCGCGACCTTTGGGCCTTTGATGACGCAGTAAAAGTGGCGCTAGAGTTTCAGAAACAGAATCCAGATACTCTGGTTATCGTTACTGGAGATCATGAGACGGGTGGTTTTTCTCCTACTTATGGCCGTAAAAATCTGGAGCCCGCAGGAAATACAAACTATTTGAACGTGAAGATCGAGCAGCTTAAGCTAATTGAACGCTATAAGATGTCACTCAATGCGTTTTCTCAGAAGTTCAAAGCTAAAGCAAAGCAAACTACCAGTAGTTCTGAATTGAATGCCTATTTGAATACGTTGTTACAAGAAAATTTTCCAGGTCTTATCTTAGATGATGACTTGCGGGAAAAAATTCTGACTCAGAGCCAGCTAGGACCAAATTCGAATTACCTCCCATCAAATATTCTTGGCTTAGCAATTGCAAGGCAAACCGGCTTTTACTGGGGAAGCGCTGGCCATACCCCAACACCAATCACTGTTGCTGCTATTGGGCCCGGATCACAACTTTTCAAAGGGTTTAATGACAATACCGCGTTTGCGGTAAAGCTGAGACAGCTAATAGGGCAATAATAAATCCTGATGAGCTAATCGATTTCGCCTCGGCCTTGGTCGATTTTGCCTCAATAATCTAATATCCTAGACCCAGGTTCAAGTCCTGGTGGGCCCACCAATAATCCAAATACCAACTCTAGGGCCGGTATTTTTTTGAGCGTTACTTTAACTAACGGTAGTAGGGACGGCTTTTGCACAATAAGCGACAGTCAATAGCGCGACTTTTAGTAAAACAATACATAGATATTCAATATCGAAACAAAGATGGCCGCCTATATTTTTGCCTGCTTAATTTATTACTGAAGTAGTATTACTAACGCCATATTTTTTTAAGATTAAATGAACTCTCAATACGATAAAAGATTTTTGATATCCGGACTCATTATGTTGGTTCTTGGGCTGTTAGCACCCATTTATTCACCATATGCATTAGCAAAAATAGGCATCTTACAGGCGCACCTAATTGGAGCATTACAGGCTTTGGTGTTCTTTTCTTTTGCTTGGATGTGGCCTCAATTATCTCTTCCAAAATTTACTAAGTCCATTGCCACCGTTTGCTTGTACATCTCATTATGGGCCAATTGGATTGGAACTTTATTTGTAGGTATTTTTGGCGCCGGGAAAGAGCAATACATAGTCAATCAAGATCTCGTTCCAGGTGCCAAAGGCTTTTGGAACATAGCAACTCTATTATTGATAAATCTTTCTCAGTTGGCTGTATTGGCCGTAGTGTTGGCCATTATTGGTTTCTTGGGGTGGGTATGGACTGCCAAAAAAGAGCGAATCATGAATTTCATTTCATTATTACTACTTCTAGCTATTTTAACAATTAGCCTTTTTCAAACTTTCAATCCAGAATATTCAAATGGATAAAAAGCTTAAATGAAATGATTCTAAGCTTTAGTCCAGACTCGTTAGAGTAGTCCACTTTACAACATACTCCTCTAACAGTCCTTTGGTCCCATGCTCAAGTCCTGGTGGGCCCACCAGAAAAGCAAACCCTTACTTTAGAAATGGTGGGGGTTTTATCTTTTAGGACCAATTAAAGCACTAAAGCAAGAGGGTTATTGATACTATAGTTAAGGGTTATTAGGGCTAATTTTTTAGTTATCCAGTTTTAATTTGAAAGAAACTATGCATTTTTTAGCAAAATATGTAATCTATTTAACCATCTTTTTTTCTTGTAATTTTGCCTATAGCCAGAAATCAAGTATTTTTTGCCCGTTAGCGCCTAAGACGGCAGCAATAGATGGGGGCATCATTAGCTATCTTGAGGGCGGAAAGGGTGAACCCATACTTTTGTTACATGGTTTATTTGCCCAAAAAGAACAGTGGATGGAGGTTGGATGTGCTTTAGCAATTAAGGGATTTGATGTAGTTATCCCCGACTTGCCTGGATATGGACTCAGCAGTGGATACGCCATTTCGACCTATGCTTTAGAGTCACAAGTAAAAATTTTGCAACACTTTATGAAAAAAATAAGTGGCAGAAATTTTCATATAGCTGGTAGCTCAATGGGCGGTACGATTGCGGCTTTATATGCAGATGAATTTCCTAATGAAATTAAATCATTGGCTTTCATTGGCGCTCCAATGGGAATTGTTGGGTGGAGTCCGCAAATACGACATGCTATCTTTGAGGGCGTAAATCCTTTTATTCCTATTAATAAAGAACAGCTTGACTTGGAAATGAGCTTGTTGTTTTTAAAGACACCTATTATTGACGAGGCAGTAAAGTTAAAATTAATTAAAGAATATGTGATTAATAATCGCCACTATCAACAAACTTGGGATATAGTAAATTTTTATGGCACCTCTTTAAATCGGTTGCCAGCTCAATCGGTTAGAACAATTATTTTTTGGGGTGAGCATGATGGTATTTTTAATATCAGCGGAATTGAATTATTAAAAAAACACTTTCCTTATTCGCAAACCTATAAATTTTCTAATGCTGCTCATCTATTGATGCTTGAGCAACCAAGCATGGTTGTAGATATTTACAGTAATTTTTTAAAGCATTAGAGTTCATTTTTTTCCTTGACGCAGGCTCAAGTCCTTGTGGGTCCACCAGAAAAGTAAACCCTCACTAGAAATAGTGGGGGTTTTGTCTTTTGAGCGTTACTTTAAGTAACGCCTATGGGAGGGCACTTTCGACCAATAAGGGCGTAGGCCCTTTGGGCATACCAGCGATCTCAAAACCAACTCTAGGGTGGGTTTATTGCATAAAATATTTGGCAATTGCGCTATAGATCGGAATGCCTAAAATAATATTAAAAGGGAAGGTAATACCCAAGGACATCCCCATATATAAAGCGGGGTTTACCTCAGGTAATGCATGGCGTAAGACTGCAGGCACAGCTATATAAGAAGCGCTAGAGGCAAGCACCATGAGCAAGATGGTATTTCCAAGGGGTAAACCAATTAGCTTGCAAAGTGCTAAGGCCAAGAGAGCATGAAATAAAGGTGAGCCGATTGCGTATAAAAGTGTAATGGGAGGCTTGTCCTTGAGACCCTCAAAATTTCTGGCAGCCATGAGGCCCATATCTAATAAGAAAAAGGCCAGCATTCCTTTAAAAAGATCAATGGAAAAAGGGGCCATTAACTTTTGACCAGCATCACCGCTGAATAGGCCTACAAGCATTGAGCCGAGCAATAGTAGTTGGGCCCCATCAGTAAAAGATTCATGCAATATCTTAGAGATGCCAGTAGCTTCTTGTTTTGTTTTCAAATTTTTCGACTGCGCAGCCCTCGCTTTATTTGCCAAAATAATAGCCAAAATAATGGCGGGTGATTCCATAAGTGCCATTGCAGCCGCCATGTGACCACCATATTCAATCTTGAATTGATCTAGATACTGAGTAGCGGTAATAAAGGTAACAGCACTCACTGAACCGTAGGTAGCCGCAATAGCAGCGGCATCAAAAGTATTTAATTTTCTTCTTAAGAGCCAGTAACCAAAAATGGGGATGATGATGGCAAGAAAAACTGCTAGACCAAGAGAGAATCCAATTTCGCTAGTGAAACCAGATTTGTGGAGTGCAAAACCACCCTTTAACCCTAAGGCCATTAATAAATAAAGCGATAAAAACCTTGAGATTTGAGGAGGAATTTCTAGATTAGACTTGACGGTGCCTGCAAATACGCCAAATATAAAAAATAAAATTGCAGGATCTAAGAAATTAGTCATAGATACATTCTAAAGACAGCCAATTTTTATTCATATCTCCTTATCAATAGGCCTATAGAAAAACTACTTTTTAAGAATTGCTTGAACTAGTGGGTGCTGAATTTTTTTCTCAGATCGAATGGCATAAAAGTATTCATAGATCTCAGCGCAATTCCCAAGCAACTCAATTCCATAGGTCTCCTTAAGGTCTTTCTGAAGGAATTTTCCAGCCGGGAATACACCTAGGCCGCTAGCCGCAAAAGTTTTCAGAAGGGCGCTATCTTGAAATTCCCCAGCAATATTCGGTATGATACCGTTCTTGGTAAACCATTGATCTATCAATAGGCGAACAGTTGAGTGCTGTGTTGGCAGAAGAATGGGTAACTCACCAAGGCATTCTGGGAAATCTTTTTTAGATTTTTTCAATAATTGCTTTGGGCTAAACCAGGCAATCGAAGTTTTAGCTAACTCTTCGCTATAAACATTGAGGCTCTTATTATTGGGGGCAGGACGGTCCGCCAAAATAATATCCAGATGATGAAGGGCCAAATCTGCCAATAAATCATCAAATTTACCCTCATGGGCAATGAGGTGAGCATTTTTATGCTTTAGGATAGGCTCCAATAGCTGCCTGGTAACAAGTTTGGGTAAGCTATCTGATACGCCAACAATAATTTTTATTTTTGGGGATTTGGCTGCATCTCTTAGGGCTTCAGGTAGCCTTTCACCAATAGAGAAAATTTGATCGGCAATTTCTAGTGCAGTAAAGCCAGACTCTGTAAGGGTAATGCCGCGTCCCGCAGGTTTAAAAAGTAGGTAACCAAGGGATTTTTCGAGCTCATGAACTTGAGCGCTAATTGTTTGAATGGCCATATCAAGCCGCTCAGCCGCTTTGGACATGCTGCCCTCTTTAGCTACAACCCAAAAGTAGTAAAGGTGACGATAGTTATAGGAGTTGCTCATAATCAGTTTTTTCCGAAATTAGTATCAATATATATCTGCTTTTAGCTAAATACAAATACGTCTAAATTAACCCCATCTAGAGCTATGGTAATTCGATGCTCTTTACATAGATAGAGGTTTTCGAATTGGAATTATTTAGCCCGGAATTTTTTTCAGCATTAATGGCAATTGTTGTCATTGATTTGGTTTTGGCTGGCGATAATGCCATCGTGATTGCGATGGCGGCAAGAAATTTACCAGCACATTTACAGAAAAAGGCAATTGTTTGGGGTGCAGTTGGCGCAATTGCAGTGCGAAGTGCTATGACGCTTGCGGTCGTATACCTATTAAAGATTCCAGGCTTGATGTTGCTGGGCGGCCTCCTTCTGGTATGGATTGCTTACAAACTATTAAATTCAGCTAAAGATGGCGATGGGGAGCGCGATCATGTATCAACCAGTTTTTGGGGTGCAATGAAGACGATCGTTATTGCCGATGCTGTAATGGGTTTAGATAATGTCTTAGCTGTGGCTGGGGCTTCTCATGGGAGTTATGCATTAGTGGTGCTGGGCCTATTGATTAGCATACCTATTGTGATATGGGGCTCAACCCAAATCCTAAAGTTAGTAGAGCGCTACCCCTCAGTTACTTATTTGGGGGCAGCTGTGCTGGCATGGACGGCAGCAAAAATGATGACTTCAGAGCCGATTGTTCAAGAATGGCACGTATTTAAAAATCCAGCCTTTGAATATGCAATACAGGTGCTGGTAATTCTTGGTGTTTTATTTGGGGGATTTATTAAAAATAGGCTAGGTCTAGAAGAGGTTATTGCGCCAGCTGAAGTTGTTCCAGTTGCACCCGAAACGCTACTTGAAAAGCAGTCTCATATCTTAGGAGGTGAAGTAATGAATAAAGTTTTCATTCCAGTTGATGATTCAATTAATTCTCTTTTAGCGCTTAAGCATGCAGTTGTTGCTTATGGCAAAGAACCTAAAACACATTTTTATATTTGTAATGTCCAGCCAACCTTATATAGACATATCAGCAAGTTTCTAAATAAACAAACGATTAATGAATGGCAAGCAGAGCGTGCAAAAATTGCTGCAGCACCTGCTATTCAGTTTCTAGAGAAGGCTGGAATGGATTTTTCATTTACCCACGTAAGTGGTGATAGAGGCGTTGCTTTGTGTGATGAGGCAGAGCGTTTGGGTTGTAACCGAATTGTGATCGGAACTGCGAAGAAAAACACACTCAGTAGATTATTTGAGAACTCCACTACGGCCAAATTGTTAGAAATATGCAACATACCAGTTGAAGTTGTTACTGGAAAGTCATTGCCTGCCATAGAGCGTTGGGGTATTCCAGCTCTTGGGGCTGGTGCAGTAACTGCAATGATAGTCGCTGTAGTCGATTAATTTTATTTTCCGTAGTCCCCCCTTTAGCCCTTCTTGCGAGGGCTTTTTTTCATTAAATACTCATTAAAAAGCAGAATTTATATCAATAAAATTCTGCTTTATTAAGAATAATAAATTTTCTAAATTAGAACCTTAAGTACATAAGGAGATAAGTTGTGGATCACATATTGGGCGCCAAAGAAGTAATTGACTCTGAATTGATTAATAAACGGGGAGAGCCCCCCCTTGGGTCCAATACATCTCCATTACGACTATTTGTAAGGTTTATAGACAATTATCAAGGCAATACCATTACACTTGGGTAAATGAACAATGAACTTTTTATATTCTCTTAATTTCAAGCATTATTTTGTACTTAACCGCCCCAAAATGGGGAGGCAAGCCTTTACGCAATCTAATAGACTAGGATAATTTGAATTTAACGGTTCTCAAGGCAGGGAAAATGAGGCTGTATCGCTGGTTTATCATTATTTTAGCTGGAAGTATCTTGGGCTCGAATGCCTTTGCTCAAACCCAAAAAACCTACACGATCAATGAGCTAATCGTTATTGCTCTTGAATCAAGTCCGCAGGTATTGGCTGCAAGAGATCAGTCAAAAGCAATTAAAGGACAGTTATCTACCGCTCGAGCAATTCCTAATCCTGAATTTGAGGTAGGGACTGGTCAGCAGCGATCAGTTTCAGGATCATTAACTGTTGGTAATGTTTCTTCATGGTCAGTTACTCAGCCATTGGATATGCCTTACAACCGCTACCCAAGAGTAAATGCAGCAGAAGCAAACCTTCGCTCAGCAGAGGCAACTCGAGTTGCTTTTGAAATAGAAACCATTGCAAAAGTTCAACAACGGTTTTATGAATTAATGCGACGTGAAGCTGAGGCAAAGGCTAGTGAGGAAGATTTAAGCTTAACAAAACAAATTCGTGAACGTATGCAACTTAGGTACGATGTTGGAGAAACTGCGAGGTTTGAGCTAATTCGTGCTCAAACTGAGTTTCTCAATGCGCAAATTACAGCTGAATCAGGAAAGTTACGTATTGAGCAGGCCCGCAGTCAATTGCGTCAGGTTGTTGGGCATATGTTGCCTGCAAATTACGCGGTAGTATCTGAGCAACCGCAGGTAGAAAAATTGCCGCCATTAAATATTCTATTAAGCGAGATTCAGGCGCAAAGTCCTGAGCTGCAAAAGGCAAAAGCGGATGTTGAAGCAAGCGAATCAAGATTAAGTTTTGAGAAAAATTCCCGCTTGCCACGACTAGCGATCAAAGCATCTCAGTATAACGATCCAAACTTTACCGATCGACTATATGGCTTACAAATTAGTATTCCGATTTGGGATTTTAAGGTCGGTCAAGTGGCTGAAGCCGAAGCAAATGCATCTAAAGCTAAAAATCAGCTCAATGCACAGAGTCAAAGTCTAGATCAGCAACTTGAAACTGCATATAAGTTATATCAAATGGCTTCTTATCAGGTCAAAGTCTTGGATCAGGAGGTTGTTCAGCTTGCAGCCAGTGCTCAGCGGATTGCGGAAGTATCTTATCGATATGGAGAGAGAGGAATGCTTGAATATCTGGATGCGCAACGAACATTCCGTGCTGCTAGAAATGATTTAATCAAAGCGAGGTTTGATTTAGCCTCAGTATTTACTGAGATCCAGAGGTTAAGGGCAAGTCCTGAATGGCTAGCCAAAATAGAGGGTGGAAAGCAATGAAACAGAAGTTTGCAGCACTCATAAAAAAGTTGGGGATTTGGAAGACTTTCTTAGTGCAAAAGGTCACTCTTCATACGCAAGACTGGTTTAAGACGGTGATTAATACCCAAAATAATTGGTATCAAATTGCGCATGATTGGACCGCGAACCATGCTCCAACTTTTGCTACTCGTTATGACGGATCACCTCAGTGGTTTAAAAAAGGGATATTCTTCCTCCCTTGGTTTTGTGTATTCATCATCACTCTGAATTACTTTGATGTATTTGATAGAAAACCCGTGATTAAATCAGTGCAGGACGCTAATGTCGTAGTGGTAAACGAAGATTTACGTAAGATTATTGCAGATGGTAAGGCACAGGTCTCTCCATTTGTTGAAGAGTTGCGGGCTTCAGGTCGAATCGACTTTAATGAACTCTTTCTATCGCGTATCGGCGCAAACGTTACAGGTAGAGTCTCGGATATTTTGGCGGTCCCTGGTCAAATTGTGAGGCAGGGTGATGTTCTGGCCAAAATTACTTCTACAGAGCTAACTCAATCGCAACTTGCCTACTTAAAATCCAAGAGTGCTTCCCAATTGGCTGATCAAGCAGCTAATCGCGCCAAAATTTTGTATAAAGAAGATGTAATTGCTCTTGCAGAATTACAAAGGCGAGAGGCCGAATCTAGCAGTGCCAAGGCAGAGTTTCGGGCCGCTAATGATCAGTTACGCGTGCAAGGTATGGATCAAAAAAGTATTGATCGCTTTGCAAAATCTGGCGTGATTGAATCGATTAATAATGTGGTTGCAACGATTCCAGGTGAAATAGTTGAGCGCAAGATTAATAAAGGACAGGTTGTACAGCCTGCGGATGCATTATTTACTGTGGCCGATCTCAGCACCTTATGGGCAATTTCCGAAGTTCCCGAAAGTAATTCCTATTTAATTCGCAAAGGTCAAAAAATATCTCTAATTATCCCTGCATTACGCAATCAAGAAATTGAGGGAACTGTTGCTCATGTTGATTCTATCGTCAATCCGCAAACTCGTACTGTAGTTGTACGAATGGAGCTTGCTAATAAAGAGGCTCAGATTAAACCGGGCATGCTAGCAACCATGTTGATTGAAAGTCAGCCAATAGATAAGTTGGTTGTGCCTGTAGGTTCCGTAGTTCGAGATGATAACCAAGATCATGTTTTTGTAAGAATAGATGATGATGTTTATCGTATGGTTCCCGTTAAACTTGGTCCCGAAGGTAAAGGCTATCGCCCCGTCATCTCTGGCCTAAAAGAAGGACAGGAAATCGCCATTGAGGGTGCCTACCATTTAAATACTGAACGTAAACGTCAGCTTAGTGGTGGATAAGCAAAATGATTGAAAAAATCGTTCGCCTTTCTCTTCAGCAGCGCTTACTGGTAGTCATCGTTGCGATTGCATTGATGGTGGCAGGGTTGCTAGCTACCAAAAAACTATCAGTGGATGCATTTCCGGACGTAACGAATGTTCAGGTACAGGTTGCAGCTGAGGCACCTGGTAAATCGCCTGAAGAGGTTGAGCGCTTTGTTACTATCCCGATAGAACTAGGGATGACTGGCTTGCCAGGCCTGACAGAGATGCGCTCATTAAATCGCAATGGTCTTTCTATCATTACTTTGGTTTTTACTGAAAAAACAGATATCTATTTTGCCCGTCAATTAGTGACCGAGAGGTTGATTGAGGTAGCATCTAAAATGCCTATCGGAATTACTCCGGTACTTGCTCCTCCATCCACTGGATTGGGCGAGGTATATCAGTACACATTAGATCATCCATCAGATAGAAACCGAGAGCTCACAATAGATGAGTTATCTGAACGACGTGCTGTACAGGATTGGATCGTACGGCCAATGTTACGCTCGATCCCTGGGGTTGCAGAAATTAATACCCAAGGTGGTTATGCAAGAGAATATCAAGTGCTCGTCGACCCTGAACGCTTGAGACATTATCAAATTAATCTTAATGAAGTTTATCAAGCACTTGCTAGAAATAATGCTAACTCTGGAGGTGGGCAACTACCCGCTTATGCAGAGCGATACTTAATACGGGGGTTAGGCTTAATTTCAAAGCCTGAAGATATTAGTAAAATTATTTTGAAGGAAGTAAAGGGCACTCCTATCTACGTTAAAAATGTAGCCGAGGTCACTATTGGCAGCGAAATTAGACAAGGTGCTGCTATTAAGAATGGCTACACTGAAAGTGTGGCCGGAATTATTCAAATGATTCGGGGCGGGAATGCACGGGATGTTGTAAATCGCATTAAGCTCAAAGTTGAAGAGATTAACGAAGGTAAATTACTACCCGATGGCTTACAGATCGTGCCTTTTTATGACCGAACTGATTTAGTCAATGCTGCCATGTTTAATGTAGCTAAGGTTCTCATCGAAGGTGTCATTCTAGTCATTATTTTACTGTTCTTATTTTTAGGCGACGTTCGTTCCTCTTTAATTGTAGTTGCTACTCTTTTGCTGACGCCGTTACTTACTTTCTTGGTCATGAATCGCTACGGTATTTCAGCAAACCTGATGTCATTAGGTGGTTTGGCGATTGCGATTGGAATTATGGTTGATGGATCAGTAGTAGTTGTTGAAAATACCTTCGCAAAATTAGGTGAGCGCCTCAAGTCTGGAGAGTCAAAGAACAGAATTATTTTGGAAGCAGCTACTGAAGTGGGTACTCCAGTGCTCTTTGGTGTGGGAATCATCATTCTTGTCTTTATGCCATTACTCTCGCTAGAAGGAATGGAGGGCAAAATGTTCGCACCGATGGCAATTACGATCGCTATAGCGTTAGCTATATCACTAATTTTGTCATTTACCTTATCACCAGTCCTATGTTCTTATATTTTGAAGGGTGGGAGTGAAGATGATACGAAGATTGTCAAAAAATTACGAGCACCATATGAGCGTTGGTTGCATTGGAGCCTGGCTCATCCAAAATTAGTTGTAAAGCGATCGTTAATCGCCTTGGGTATCAGTCTAATTGGCTTTGTGCTATTGGGTAAGGCCTTTATTCCAGTGATGCAAGAAGGTTCAATTACGCCAGTCATTGTCAGGGCGCCAAATATCTCCCTAGATGAATCTATTAAGCTAGAGTTCGAGGCAATTAAGCGCATCATGACCATCCCCGGCGTTGAGATGGCA
>CANKKB010000010.1 GCA_947482555.1 Burkholderiaceae bacterium
GAAAGGATTCGAACCTTCGACCCTCTGCTCCCAAAGCAGATGCGCTACCAGGCTGCGCTACGCCCCGACAAGGTAGCTATTTTACATGGGCTGAGCAATTTCACCGTAAAGTTGAAGATAGAAGGCCTAATTTAGGAGCATTCGGCAATTTTTCATTGAATTTCGCTGCAATTTGGTTGCGCGTAAATTCTGCCAAGGCTTTACGGTCTATGCCTTGTGGAGCTATTGGTAGGAATTCAAGTACGACCAATAATGGCCTGGCTTGTAGGATCTTAAAAATAGACTCTACTAATCCCATCTCACCAATAAAAGCGGCTGCGCAGGATGGTTGAAGCCCATTAGGCGTCTCTCTAAAATACCGAATTACCACCATTGAAACGGGCATATTGCTCAGCACAGCCGCCTCAAATAAACTCGTTTTGAAGGGCAACACAACGGTGCCATCTGTAGAAGTGCCCTCTGGAAAAATACAGATACTTTCCCGCTGAAGAATCGGTGCCATTTCTTGCGCAACCTTACGACCATGAAGTGCGCTCTCTCTTCGCACAAATAAAGTACCCAATTGAATTGCCATCCAACCAAAAAGCGGCCACCTAGCAACTTCTGACTTAGCAACAAAACGCATAGGCTTAAATGCCAATATTGCTTGTATGTCAACCCAGGAAATATGATTTGCAACTAATAAACAAGGACCTTTTGGAAAAAAATCTGCATTAACTAGATGTAAGCGTATACCGAGTAAAGCTAATAACTTGCGAGTCCAATTTTGAATCTGCCGCGCTTTCGCCTCACTACTAAGAAAAGGAAATAGAAAGCAAAGCGTCAGCATACCGCGAACAATATGCCAAGTTATTCTACTTAAGGTAAAGAAGATTGAAAATGAAAATAGATTAGCCATTTAGCAATCATAAAATGAAAACAAGTCATAAAAATGACATGAAACTGTCATGCTACTTACATAACTAAGTGGCCTAATGAACTTCCATGCAGCACTACAGAGCTATTTGGATTTCAGATGTGCACCTCGGAACAACAGGGTGCCAAGCAGACTACCTTCTCGATTTTCTGAAGCACAACGAAGCAGATACCTTTTATTTAGTAGGCGATATTATTGATGGTTGGCGCTTAAAAAAATCATTTTATTGGCCCCAATCGCACAATGATGTCGTACAGAAATTACTACGCAAAGCCCGTAAAGGTACTGAAGTAATCTACATCCCTGGCAACCATGATGAAAGTGCCCGCCAATATTTTGGTTTGTCATTTGGAGACGTCAAGGTAGTAGAAGAATGCATACACGTCACAGCCGATGGGAAAAAACTGTGGATTACCCATGGCGACCTCTTTGACGGCGTAATGCAATACGCTAAGTGGCTAGCTTACGTTGGCGATAGTCTTTATACCTTCATTCTTCATCTGAATCGCTACTTCAATCATCTACGTATGAAGATGGGCTTGCAATACTGGTCTTTATCTCAGTATTTAAAGCATCAAGTAAAAAATGCTGTTAGTTTTATTGCTGACTATGAGCATATGATGGCCCGCGAAGCACGAATGCGTAATTGCGATGGGGTCGTTTGTGGGCATATTCATAAAGCGGAAATTCGGCACATAGATGGGCTACTTTATTGCAATGATGGCGACTGGGTTGAAAGCCTTACTGCCCTAGTTGAGACCACCACCGGTGAATTAAAAATTATTCATTGGCCAAAAATTAAAGGCGATCCAGTCCTATCGCTCGAACAACCAGTAGAGCCAATATCAACCCTTTCAAATGAGGTATTTGCATGAGAATCATGATCATTACAGATGCATGGGAGCCGCAAGTAAACGGCGTAGTACGCACCTTAAAGCAAACTCGCGCTGAACTTATTGCTATGGGGCATGAGGTCGATATGATTACTCCCCAAGAATTTAAAACCATCCCCTGCCCTACTTACCCCGATATTTCCTTATCCCTATTTCCAGGTAAAAAATTAGCTAAGCGAATTAAAGCATTTGCGCCAGATGCCATGCATATTGCTACTGAAGGGCCCTTAGGTTTAGCGGCACGCGCCTACGGAGTGCGCAACCATTTACCCTTTTCTACAGCCTATCACACGCGTTTCCCTGAATATGTTCAAGCTCGCACCCAAATTCCAGTTGGCATCACCTATCGTTTTTTAAGGTGGTTTCATAAACCTTCCATGGCCGTAATGGCGCCAACGATAGTGGTTAAAAATGATCTAGAAAAATATGGCTTTACTAATGTTGTCTTGTGGTCGCGAGGCGTTGACCTCAATATTTTTAAAATGCAACCCTCCAAAATACTGAATTCATCCCATCCTATTTATCTCTATGTAGGCCGAGTGGCAATAGAAAAAAATATTAATGCATTTTTAGAAATCAATTTACCTGGCTCAAAATGGATTGTTGGTGATGGGCCTGCCCTGGCATCAATCAAGCAAAAATATCCTGAAATTAATTATTTAGGTGTCCTTGATCAATTTGAGCTTGCTAAGGTTTATGCCGCAGCTGATGTTTTTGTTTTTCCTAGTAAAACTGATACCTTTGGCCTAGTCTTGCTCGAGGCTATGGCCTGCGGTCTGCCAGTAGCAGCTTACCCAGTAACGGGCCCAATTGATGTACTGGGAAAATCGAATGCTGGCGTAATGCATGAAGATTTAAGAGAAGCCTGCTTACTGGCCCTCAAAATTCCTCGGGAGCAGGCTCGCGAACACGCTGAAAAATTCTCATGGCGGGCTGCTACCGAACAATTTGCTAGTCACCTTAAGCCAGTGCCCAATCCGCAATTACATAAAACCGTCCTGGCATAGATCAATTAAATTGAAGCCTCCTTACCATATTGATCAAAACCCCCATAAGGGTAATCGCGGCATCACACGCGCTTGGAATGCGGCCAAAAATTCTTGGTGCGGTGTGGTTTATGCCTTTCAAGAAGAAAGTGCGTTTCGACAGGAGTTAACGCTATTAATAATTCTTGCTCCCGCTACTATTTTAATGCCCGTGACACATTTAGAAAAAGCATTAATGGTGGGCTCTCTGCTATTAGTCCTAGTGGTGGAATTATTAAATTCAAGCGTTGAAGCGGCTATTGATCGTATTTCTTTTGAACATCATGATCTTTCTAAACGCGCTAAAGATTTTGGCTCAGCAGCAGTCATGCTGACTTTATTGTTTGCCTTATTAATTTGGGTAACTATTACGATGCCTCTTATTTTTTGATTTATTTAAATTGATTATTGAAAGGTCTTTATATGACAGATATTCCTAACCCTTTTAGGCATTTAGATAGCCTAATTGTTTTTGATAAAGCTAGGTGGAGGAAAAAATTAAAGCCCCTAAAAAAGATTTTTTCAAAAAAGATTGCTAAAAAACTATTTGGCAAGAAATTTGCCCTGAAATCGCGCTCATCTTTACTGGCTCAAGCGGAAAGCAATGCGCCAAATACCAAGCTCGTTAAAACTAAAAAACCTACTCTACAAATTTCATGGGCCATGAATCCACAAGAAATAGTTGAAGCACAGCGCTTACGATATGGGGTATTTGCTGAGGAAATGGGAGCACAATTAGCTTTTAATAGTTCAGGTCTAGACATCGATGAGTTCGATGCGTATTGTGATCACCTACTGGTACGCGATCAAGAAAGTCTCCAAGTAGTTGGTACTTACCGTGTTTTACCACCTCATAAAGCACGGGAAATAGGCCGTCTTTATTCCGACTCTGAGTTTGACATATCCCGATTGAATCATTTACGCCCTAAATTAGTTGAGGTTGGGCGCTCTTGTGTGCATGCTGACTACCGTTCAGGTGCCGTCATTATGGCCTTATGGAGCGGCCTAGCCCAGTATATGCAATTACATCAATATGAAATTATGTTGGGCTGTGCAAGTATTCCAATGGCTGATGGGGGACATTTCGCTGCCAGCCTATTTAATTCATTAAAAAATGAGCAGATGGCGCCAATTGAAAATCATGCATTTCCACACGTGCCACTGCCTTTGGAGCGCTTAAATGGTGGCTTAGAAGTCGATCCTCCGCCGCTCATCAAGGGCTACTTAAAACTGGGCGCCAAGATTTGTAGTGCCCCAGCCTGGGATCCTCACTTTAATACCGCAGATGTACTCACTATTTTGCGTCTCGATGAGATTAACCCGCGCTACGCCAAGCATTTTTTTGGTACTACTGAATGACTGCTTTTTATTTCAATTTAATCCGATAACTGCGCCCAATGCGCTCCCACTCTAAAGCTTCTTTTTTTAAACTAAATTCAGTTAAAGGGTGGTCATCTGCCCAGGCTTTGGGCAGGCTAACGACAAAGCCATCATCTTCTAGTGAAACCTTAACGGCAGGCAAATCGGTATCGATACGTCCGCGACTAAGAACATGGGCTAGGCGCAAACTAAATAGCATGCGCCAATCTAAAAATCCCTCACTAGAAGCTAATTTTCCTAACTTACCGGTATGACCTAGCAATAAAGTCGCTAAACGTGCTTGATCTTTTTTAGAAAAACCGGGCATATCAGCATTGCCCGCAATATATGCAGAATGACGATGATAGCCGTTATGTGAAATCGATAAACCAATTTCATGCAAATTAGCAGTCCACTCGATGAGCGCTAAATTATCATTGCGATTTTCTAAACTCGGTTTAGGTAATTGCTCTAAAAAATCGGTAGCTAGCTTACCTACTCGCTGTGCCTGATCTCGATCAACGGTATAGCGTTGCATAAATTGCTCTACCGTAACAAAGCGCATATCGTGATGTTGAGCGCGACCCAGTAAATCATAGAGCACTCCGATGCGCAACGAGCCGTCGGTTACTTCCATCGAATCTATTCCAAGCTCATTAAATACGGCCAACATAATCGACAACCCGCCTGGTAAGACTAAGCGGCGATCATCTTTCAAGCTAAGTAATTCAACTTCGCCGACATTATCAAATTGAAGTAATTGCTTTTTAAGCGACTTTAAACCCTCACGTGTAATTACACCCTCCGGATGATTCACATCACCATTTAAGTTATTTGCCATGATTAAATCAGCCAAGGCTCGTGCGGTTCCTGAAGAGCCTACTGCCTGACGCCAGCCGGCTTTTAAAAAGGCGCCAGAGATTACCTGAATTTCTCGTTGGGCAGCTAACTCAGCCTCTTTAAAAGCATGCGCATCGATTGCGCCTTTGGGGAAAAATTGCATGCTGTGCGAAACACAGCCAATGTAAAGGCTTTCCAATAACTGCGGCTCGTACCCAGTGCCGATGACGAATTCAGTTGAACCCCCACCAATATCAACCACCAAGCGATTACCCTGCACGGCTGAAGCTTCATGTGAGGCGCCAATATAAATTAAGCGCGCCTCCTCAACCCCGGCAATAACTTCAATGGGAAAACCTAAAGCCTGCTCAGCATCGGCAATAAAATTCGCAGAATTACGTGCCACTCGTAACGTATTGGTTGCTACTGCCCTTACTTTACTGGGATCAAACCCGCGCAAGCGCTCACCAAATCGATGAATAGCATTCAGCCCCCGCTGGTAAGCATCGTGACCTAATAGTTTATTTTCGGTTAAACCCGCGGCTAACTTAACAGATTCACGCAGGGTATCAATCGGCCTTAATTGGGTGCCCGAAGAGGTGTTAATCGCCTGGGCAACTAACATGCGAAAGCTATTTGAGCCTAAATCAACTGCAGCTATCAGGTTTGAGCCCAGCGGGGATGAAATATTAGGAGAAGTGGGCAAAAGAGCAAAACCAGTGAAAAATAAGAGATAAGCTTATATTATGAAATAAAAGTGACATATTAATGAAATATAACCAAAAAATATGGTGACCCCTCTTCTCAACCGTGAAATCGGTATTCTGGAATTCAATTCGCGGGTCTTATCGCAGGCGGAAGATCCCCAAAACCCATTATTAGAGCGTTTGCGCTTTTTAAGCATTGTCTCTAATAATCTAGATGAGTTTTTTGAAGTACGGGTTTCGGGACTTAAAGAACAGCTATTAAGTCAGCCCCTCAAGCTTGAGCTGGACGGCCTTACGATTGAAGATTGCTACCAACGGGTGGCTGAATACTCTCATCAACTCGTTGCGCGCCAATATGAGATTTATCAAAAAGTCATTATTCCCCAGTTGGCAAATGCTGGTATTCGTTTTTTAAGGGGTGAAGATTGGTCAGTGCAGCAACGTCGTTGGGCTTTAGAGTTTTTTCGTGCTGAAATACTACCGCTCTTGACTCCGATAGCCCTAGATCCTGCTCATCCATTCCCGCGAGTCGGCAATAAAAGCTTAAATTTTATCGTTTCTTTAGCCGGTAAAGATGCTTTTGGGCGTGAAGCCAATTTGGCTGTAGTGCAAGCACCGCGCGCTTTACCGCGGGTCATTCAAATTCCCAAGCGACTCTCTCAATGTGACTATTCTTTTGTCTTACTCTCTTCTTTAGTGCAATCATTTGTAGCCGAACTTTTTCCCGGTTTAAATATTTTGCAAGCCCATGCTTTTCGAGTCACGCGAAATTCTGAGTTATTCGTTTCTGACGATGAGGCCACTGATTTACGTGAGGCCTTGCAGGGCGAATTACCAACTCGACATTTGGGCGATGCAGTAAGGCTAGAAGTATCGGCAGATACCCCTAACGATTTATTAGAATTCCTACGCCTATCGACCCAATTAGAGGCAACTGATTGTTATCGTGTAAATGGTCCAGTTAATTTAGTACGACTATCGCAAATACCCGATTTTATTGATCGTCCCAATTTAAAGTTTCCTATTTATCAGCCCGCTATCTTAAAAACCATTCCTGACGAAACGCTCTTTCAAAAAATTCAACGGGGAGATATTTTGTTGCATCATCCTTACGAAAGTTTTGAGCCTGTTTTGCAGTTGCTGCGTGAAGCTGCACAAGACCCCGATGTATTAGCAATTAAACAAACGGTTTATCGCACTGGTGATGAATCGCCTGTGATGGAGGCCTTAATGGAGGCGGCTCGCAATGGGAAAGAAGTAACTGTAGTGCTTGAGCTATTGGCGCGCTTTGATGAGCAAACAAATATTAATTGGGCATCTAAACTAGAGTCTGTAGGAGCACATGTAGTTTACGGCGTGGTGGGCCATAAATGCCATGCAAAAATGCTGTTAATCGTGCGCCGGGAAATAATACCCACTGCAAATCCAAGTTCTAGTAAGACAGCGCCAAAATACACTTTACAAAGATATGCGCATTTGGGCACGGGCAATTATCATCCCCGTACGGCAAAACTTTATACCGACTTCGGCCTCATGACCTGCGACTCTGATATGACTAGTGATGTACATCAACTCTTTCAGCAGCTAACGGGCACTGGATTGCAATCGAAGACTAAAGACCTGCTAGAGGCTCCATTTACTCTCTTAAGTGAACTTGTTAAGCTGATTCGCGCTGAAGCACGCGCTGCACGGTTGGGGAAAAAAGCCCTTGTCATTGCAAAAATGAATGCCCTGTTAGAGCCTACTATCATTGAAGAGCTTTATAAAGCATCGCAAGCTGGCGTAAAGATAGAACTCATTGTGCGTGGTGTATGCGCCCTTAAGCCTGGAGTAAAAGGTTTATCGGACAATATTCAAGTGCGCTCGATTATTGGTAGATTTTTAGAGCACCACCGTATTTATTATTTTTATAATGGTGATAATGAATTGGTATATTTATCTAGTGCCGATTGGATGGAACGCAATCTTTTGCGGCGCGTCGAGGTGGCTTTCCCCATTAAAAATCTCGTTTTAAAACAAAAAGTCATTCAAGAAGGCTTAAAAGTACTCCTGGCCGACAATGCTTCTGCCTGGCGCATGCACTTTGATGGTAGTTATCAACAACTACATCCGAAGACCAAACAAAAGCCGATTATTGGTCAAAATGTCCTGATGGACCAGTTTTCCAGCTTTTAGCTGGTCATATTTGGGAGTTAGAATATCAACTTATGAATTCGTTGCCTGATGAACATCATGAATTCGAGCTAAAACTCGTCTTCCCACCCGAAAAATTACCGGCAATTGAAAAATTTCTCATTGGTAAAGGCGGGCTTAAGCGGCAGCACCTTCAAGCGGCTTATATCGATACCCCTGACTTTCGTTTGGCCCGCGCTGGTATTGCTCTACGCTTGCGCAAAGAAGGCCGTCAATGGGTGCAGACCCTCAAAACCGGCACTTCAAGCAGCTTTAATCGGCTTGAGCATGAGATAGCCGTTCCTCATCGCGGGACAGGCATTCCAGCCTGGTCACTGGCTGCCCATGCTGAACACCCCGCTGGGGCCATACTCATGAAAGCGCTTATTAATACCTCTGCTGAAGCTTTAGCTGTGCGGTATTCCACTGATATCTGGCGCCGTAAGGCCCATATTAAGGCGCGTAATGGCGTGGTTGAATACGCCCTCGATCTCGGTCAAATTAAAGCGCTGGACACCCAAGGCAAAGAGAAAACTGTTCCCGTGATGGAGCTTGAAATTGAACTCTTAAGCGGACGCCGCAATGCAGTCATTTCCCATGCATTAATGATGGTAAAGCGGTTTGGCGCCTTTATTGACACACGAGGCAAAGCACAACAAGGCTTTACCTTGGCAAATGGCATTCAATCGAGCCCGCCAGTGCGCGCAGAGTTAGCTCATTTTGCCAATTCCAAGCCAAGTGATAGCGAGATTATTACAACCCTTGTGCAGTCATGCTTAGCGCAAATTTTACCCAACTTAAGCGAAATGAATGCGGGTATTAGTCATTATGATGAGCACTTACACCAACTTAGAGTGGGCTTAAGGCGCTTTAAATCCGCCCTCAAGATCATGGCAATGAATCATCTCTATATGACCGAGCCCCAAATTCAATCGCTCAATCAGGTGTTTCAATTGCTTGGCACCTATCGAGATAGCAATTTTATTGCCGAAAAATTGAGCCCTGCCCTAAAAGCCTCAAAGGGCCCTGCAATACAGCTTGAAAGTATGCCACCGCAAGCACATCCAAGTACATTTCTTCGTGCCAAGCCATTTCAAGAGTTGTTATTGGCTATCATCGCCCTTGGCAATGAAGATAAAGAATCGAGCATATCTACTAGCGCCCTAAAAAAACGGGTTATCGCTATGCTTGATGCCACTTATCGCGATACCAAAAAACATGCCTCACAATTTAAAAATATCGACGATATCAAGCGCCATCGTTTACGTAAGAAATTAAAATTTTTACGTTACTCACTTGAGTTTTTTGGTGATTTTTGTCAACCCAATAAACGTAGTAAATACTTTAAGGTCATGGGCGCGGCCCTAGAAAGTCTCGGCAACTATAACGATATCTGTGTGGCAATTCATGAATTAGGGCCAAGTGTAGAAAAACATTCTCAGCATTGGTTTGCCATGGGTTGGTTAAGTGCAGAACAAAATCGGGTGCGAGAGCAAAGTAATGAAAATCTTAAATCACTATATAGCCTGAAAAAAATCTGGTAAGGTGATTAATTTTCCACTATGAAACTAACTACCTCTAAAAAAAATATCAAGCCTAAAAAATCCGATTATGAGGATGAGCTTTATTTATTACAAATTGAGCTCGTTAAGCTGCAACGTCACTTCATTAAAAATGGCGAGCGCATTCTGGTTATTTTTGAGGGTCGTGATGGTGCAGGTAAAGATGGCAGCATTAAACGCATCGTCGAACATCTTAGCCCCAGAGAAACACGGATTGTTGCGCTAGGCAAGCCATCCGATCGAGAAACTGGCGATTGGTATTTTGAGCGCTACGTAGCTCAGTTACCTAGCAAAGGAGAATTTGCCTTGTTTAATCGCAGTTGGTATAACCGCGCTGGCGTTGAGCATGTCATGGGGTTTTGTACTGAAAAAGAGTACCTTGAATTCATGAAGACGGTAAATGGCTTCGAGACCATGCTGATAGGCTCAGGCATGAAGTTAATTAAATACTATTTGGATATTTCTAAAAAAGAACAGGCTGAGCGCTTGTTAGATCGCACTAAAGATCCTCTGAAACAATGGAAAACGAGTCCCATTGATCAGCAGGCGCAAAAAAAATGGCTAGCTTATAGTAAAGCGCGTGATTCAATGCTAAAAAAAACGAATACTAGCGATGCACCGTGGACTGTGATTCGGGCTAATGACAAAAAAATAGCGCACATCAACCTAATTCAACATCTCTTAACGACATTAAGCTACCCGAATAAAAATAAGAAAATTTTGAAATTTGACCCACAAATTGTGGTGCAATGGCCCAGTTCCGCGACGAAATTACCTTGGTTAGAGCCCTAATACCTGATTGGGCAAGTTTTCATATCAATGTCATAATTAACCATAAAAATAAGTATTTAAGAAATTGAATTGTTTTTACCTCCCATTAATGGCATCAATATGAACGAATCTGACCTCTATCGCCGGGCCCAAGAAGAGCTGATGGATAGCTTTGATGAAGAGCTTGAAATGGAGCTTGATGATGATCGCGATAGTAAAAGCCCCCTAACTACACAAGAGCGCATAGATCGCCGCAATTACTTTACCGAGTTACTACGTCTGCAAGGTGAGCTAATTAAGCTACAAGACTGGGTAGTGCTGAATAAATTAAAAGTTGTAGTATTGTTTGAGGGGCGTGATGCAGCTGGCAAAGGTGGTGCAATTAAACGCTTCACGCAACGGCTCAACCCCCGCGTATGTCGAGTGGTAGCCCTATCAGCACCAAGCGAACGAGAGCGCTCACAATGGTATTTTCAACGCTTCATTAGTAACTTACCTGCTGCCGGTGAGATCGTGCTGTTTGATCGCAGCTGGTATAACCGCGCGGGTGTCGAGCGGGTTATGGGTTTTTGCAATGATCAAGAGTATGAAGAGTTTTTCCGCTCAGTACCTGAGTTCGAAAAAATGCTGGTACGTTCGGGAATAATTCTAATTAAGTATTGGTTTTCAATAACCGATGATGAGCAGCATTTGCGCTTTATGACCCGTATTCATGATCCATTAAAGCAATGGAAATTAAGCCCAATGGATTTAGAATCGCGCCGCCTGTGGGAAGCGTATACCAAAGCAAAAGAAACCATGATTGAGCGTACCCATATTCCCGAGGCCCCCTGGTGGATAGTTGCGGGCAACGATAAGAAAAAAGCACGCTTAAATTGCATCCATCATTTTTTACAACAAATACCTTATCAAGCTATTGAACATACACCAGTCGTTCTACCCAAGCGAGTGCATAATACTGATTACACTCGCGACCCGATTCCAGACTCGATGTATATCCCTGATATTTACTAAATAGCTGCCACTCTTTCATTGGGAAGTTGCACGGAAAAGAGACTGCCCTTCCCTGGCACACTAGCAATATTAAGTTGAGCCTGATGGCGATTAGCAATATGTTTTACGATTGCTAATCCTAATCCAGTGCCGCCAGTTTCTCTAGACCGACTGCGATCAACTCGGTAAAAACGCTCCGTAAGTCTTGGTAAGTGTTCGGCAGAAATTCCAGGGCCACTATCTTCTACCGAAAATATACCTTGCCCATTTTCATTGACATCCCAAGAAGCCTTAATTTTTCCACCCTCTGGGGTGTAATGCACCGCATTAGAGACTAAATTACTAAAAGCAGAAAGTAATTCCTTTTGATTACCCAATAAATCATGTTGCGCGTCGGATATAAATTCAAGTCTATGCTTGCCTTGCGAAAGCGCTTCAGCATCATTTTTTAATAAAGCCATGACTGCCGGCATATCAATTGCTTGTAATGCTGGCGGTTGAATATTAGCCTCAAGATTTGCTAGGGTAAGTAAGTCTTCAACTAAACTCTGCATGCGCTTAGCTTGCAATTGCATCATCTCTAAATAGCGCGTTCTTTGCGTTTCATCTAAGTCCAAACTAAGTACTGTTTCTAAAAACCCCATCATGACAGTTAATGGGGTTCGCATCTCATGAGAAACATTGGCAACGAAATCGCGACGCATTGCCTCTGTTTTGCGTAAATCGGTAATATCTTGTGCAAATAGTAAGTGGCGATTTTCCGAAAAAGGGAAAAGCTGCAGCATCAAAGTTAAATTACCAGCTTTTCCCATTTGCTCAATTAATAAGGGCTCATCAAAATTACGTTGACTTAAATAGCGCACGAACTCAGGACGCCGAATTAAATAATTTATTTGCTGTAAAGCATCGCGTTTAAAATTCAAGCCGAAAAAATTTTCGGCAATTGCATTGCACCATTCAATTTGATCGCGATCGTCAAGCATGACAATGCCGTTTGGAGAGGCCTGAAAAGCTTGAATAAATCGGTCATGCTGGGCTTCAATATCATTTAATTGTTGCCGTTGTATACGCAAAAAACGCTGTAAACGATACAAAACATCTTCCCATTTACCACTGGTAGAGGGTAAATTTTCAATCTCACCCTGTTCAATATATTTCCGCAGGCGAGCTAAATTGATGTAGGAATAAGCCAAGGGGATCGCAACTATTGCTAAAGCCATGCCGAGGCCTGCCTGCTCATTCAAAAATGACTTTCCCACCCCAAATACGATTACCGCAAGGATTAAGAGGAAAATAAAACGAAAAATGACTGCAACCATACCGCTATCTTAGTGCGATTTAGGAAAGCCGTCTAGAATAGGCTTATAAATGAAATTTTTTCTCACAATTGTGATGAATTTATTGCTGATGGGTATAGCCCACAGTGAATCATTTCGATTTATTGCGCTGGGGGATATGCCCTATCGCGCCGTCCTTGATGAATCTCGCTACATCAATCTGATCAATGCCATTAATCAAGCCCAGCCAAGTTTTAATCTATTTGTGGGTGACACAAAATCAAGTGAGGCGCCGTGTAGTGATGCTTCTATTGAAAAGGTTGCCTCATTTTTTAGTCGCTATGAAGCTCCTGTAATTTATAGCGTTGGCGATAATGAATGGACTGATTGTCATCGATCGATAGCGGGTTCATATGATCCAATTGAGCGTCTTGGAAAAATTAGGAAAAGATTTTTTAACTCAAATCAAAGTTTAGGAAAAACTACCCGCACCCTAGTGAGACAAGCTGATGTAATGAGTCAATTTAGTCTTTATGTTGAAAATTCTTACTGGATTAACGGTCAATTTATTTTTGTGAGTTTGAATATTCCCGGATCAAATAATGATTTTGAGCGCAACGTTACAGCAGTTAATGAATACTTTAAACGTAATAATGCTAATTTAGCCTGGATAGACCACACTTTTAAAGTCGCTACGGAAAAAAAATTGGCTGGTATTATTTTCGCCTTCCAAGCAGATATGTTCACAGGTCAAATTCAGTCTGACGATTTAGCAAATGGCTATCGAGATACGGTGGTTAGCCTGAGCACTCATGCTGAGAAATTTAAAAAAGCAGTTCTACTGATACATGGGGATACTCATCGCTTAAGAATTGATCAGCCGCTAAAAACTAGCGATAAAAAATATGTGCTAGAAAACGTGATCCGCGTTGAATTGATGGGAGAAGATGAAATTCAAGCGCTTGAAATTACTGTTAATGCAGAGCAAAATTCACCATTTAGTTTTCGCCCGCTAATTGTTAACGCTAACAGTGAATTTTTTACCCGCTCTCGAAACAAATAAGTTAGCTTAGCCAAGCTTTAATTCTATAGCGGATTTTTGGTGACTCGATAACCACTTCCGCGAACGGTTTCGATCGTATTATCACACTTTGCGGGGGCTAATGCAGCTCGTAAGCGTTTAATATGCACATCTACAGTACGCTCTTCAATATAAACTTCGTTACCCCAAACACGATCAAGTAGGGCTGATCGAGAATGTACCCGCTCTGGATTAGACATTAAAAAATGCAGCAAACGAAATTCAGTTGGCCCCAACGCAATAGATTGAGGGTCTAGATTAGGCATCATTGCCATTAAACGGTGGGTTACAGGGTCTAAGCTCAATGGACCTACTATTAAAGGAGCATCATCAGTAGGTGGCAATTGTCTACGTAGTAATGCCTTAACTCGAGCAATCAATTCCTTGGGAGAAAAAGGTTTAGTTACATAATCATCTGCGCCGGCATCAAGGCCTAAGACCTTATCAGCCTCTTCGCCCTTAGCTGTTAGCATCAAAATTGGCAGCCCAATAGTCTTGGGATTAATGCGTAACTCTTTAGCAAACTGCACCCCCGACTTGCCTGGTAGCATCCAATCAAGAATGAGCAACTCAGGCATAGCCTCTTTCATCATTTGTAGTGCTTGATCAGCCTGAAAGGCTCGCTCTACTTCAAATCCAGCATGGCTTAGATTAATTGCAATCAACTCTGCAATCGCAGGCTCATCCTCAACAATTAAAATCTTTACACCCATAAAATACAGCGCATTCGTATTAAATAATTAGGTTTGCTTACCGATGAACTTCGCGTACTAAATCTGCATGAGGTATATGACGTACATCAGCGCCCTTAACAATATAAATTACAAACTCGGCAATATTTTTAGAGTGATCGCCAATTCGCTCAATTGCCTTCGCAATCGTCAACATATCTAGACCCGTGGTAATTAGGCTCGGATCTTCCATCATATAGACGATTAGTTTACGCACAAAGGCCCGAAATTCTTCGTCAATTTGTTTATCTTCTTTAACTACCTCGGCTGCAGCAATCGTATCTAAGCGTGCAAATGCATCTAGACTGCGGCGTAATAAGGAAATAGCCATTTGCCCAGACACCTTAATCTCTGCAACATTAATATTGTGATTAAGGCCCGCCTCAATAATCCGTTTAGTACGTTTTGCAACCCGCTCTGCTTCATCGCCGGCGCGCTCTAAATTAGCAATTGCCTTAGAAACTGCCATGACTAAGCGCAAATCACGAGCTGTCGGCTGACGTCGAGCAATAATTTCAGTGCAAGCAGAATCGACCTCTATTTCAAAATCATTAACGGCTTTTTCGCGCTCAATAACCTGATTGCAAATATCTAAATCCATTTCAGTAAATGCACGCATAGCAGTAGAGGTTTGTGATTCAACCATACCGCCCATCTCTAGCAACTTACTGCAGAGCGAATTTAAGTCGGAATCGAATTGCGATGAAAGGTGTTTATCTGGCATATGCCCTCTTAATTAGCCAAACCGGCCAGTTATGTAGTCTTCTGTTTCTTTCCGCTTGGGCTTAACAAATATTTCATCTGTTTTACCAAATTCTACTAATTCACCTAAATACATATAAGCAGTGAAATCAGATACGCGAGCAGCTTGTTGCATATTGTGAGTCACAATCGCGATGGTGTATTCATTTTTCAATTCATTAATGAGCTCTTCAATTTTTCCGGTAGAAATTGGATCTAATGCGGAGGTAGGCTCATCGAGTAATAACACTGCAGGTTTAACAGCCACCCCACGGGCGATACATAATCGCTGCTGCTGTCCGCCTGAAAGGGATAAACCACTTTGATTCAATTTATCCTTTGCCTCGCCCCATAATGCCGCTTTTTTCAAGGCCCATTCAACGCGCTCATCCATTTCAGCCTTTGAAAGTTTTTCATAAAGACGTACGCCAAAGGCAATGTTTTCGTAAATCGACATTGGAAAAGGCGTTGGCTTTTGAAAAACCATCCCAATCCGTGAGCGCAATAAATTGAGATCCTGCTTAGGAGCGAGAATATTTTCTCCATAAAATAAGATTTCACCCTCTGCTCGCTGACCAGGGTACAGGTCGTACATACGATTAATCGAGCGTAGCAAAGTTGATTTGCCACAACCTGAAGGGCCAATAAAAGCAGTCACCTTTTGCTCTTGAATATTGAGATTAATATTTTTTAAACCTTGATAAGAGCCATAGAAAAAATTAAGGTTCTTAATTTCAAGCGCATTGATAAGGGGGGAAGTATTAGCCTCAGTTAAAGTATCCATCAGGACATCTGTCAAAATCTGTGCTTCTTGATTTTGGTTTGTATTGAAAACGGTTCGCATATTTTTCATCCTTGGACCTTTTCCCGAAATACGACTCGAGCTAAGATATTAAGCCCTAAAACCGCAAAAGTAATTAAAAGCGAGCCGCCCCAAGCTAAGCTCACCCAATTATCGTATGGGCTCATGGCAAACTGGAAAATAACCACTGGCAAATTAGCCATTGGCGCATTCATATTAGTTGAAAAGAATTGGTTATTTAGTGCGGTAAAAAGCAAGGGTGCAGTTTCACCGCTGATGCGGGCTAAAGCCAGCAAAATACCCGTAATCACCCCACTTTTTGCTGCCCGTAAGGTTATCCAAAAGGCGACCTTCCATTTGGGTGTGCCTAACGCATAAGCAGCCTCCCGTAAACTTCCGGGGACTAAATGCAACATATTTTCAGTAGTTCTCACAACTACTGGAATCGCGATTAAAGCCAAGGCAATGGTTCCGGCCCAACCAGAAAAATGCTGTACTTGGGCTACCACCAAGGCATACACAAATAGGCCAATCACAATAGAAGGCGCAGACAACATAATGTCAGTAACAAAACGTGTTACGCCAGCCACCTTGCTACGGTCACCGTATTCTGCTAGATATACGCCAGCTAAAACTCCAACTGGAGTACTAATCAAAGTGCAACAGCCAATTAACATCATGCTGCCAACGATTGCATTCGCTAAACCACCGCCTTCAGATCCTGGCGCGGGCGTACTAACAGTAAACATGGCCCAATTAATTGCCGAAAACCCTTTAATAAATAAAATACTTAATATCCATAATAAAAATAACATCCCTATGGTCATTGCTGCCATTGACAAAAATAGGCCAATCGCATTGGTGCGTTTACGTACTGTAAATACTGCTTGATTGATATGAGCAGCCTGATTCATGATTTTAGTCCTTGTTTTTCTTCCATGCGCGCTAACATTAATTTAGCTAGCGCCAAAACAATAAAAGTAATCACGAATAAAGCCAGGCCCAAAGCAAATAGCGATGAAAAATGTAAGCCGGGGGCAGCTTCACCAAATTGGTTAGCTAAAGTAGAGGCAATTGAACTGCCTGGCGCAAATAAGGATGGCGATAAACGTAAGGCATTCCCAATGACAAAGGTTACTGCCATGGTCTCACCTAGTGCGCGTCCTAAGCCCAGCATAATGCCCCCAATCACACCTGCTTTTGTATAGGGAACAACAATTTTACTGACCACTTCCCAGGTCGTACAACCAATTCCATAAGCCGATTCCTTGATTACGGGGGGAACGATTTCAAATACATCCCGCATTACCGAGGCGATGAAGGGCAATATCATCATGGCTAGAATTAAACCCGCACATAACATCCCAATGCCATTAGCTGGACCAGAAAAAAGCAAACCAATCAGCGGAATTTGTCCAAATGTCGCTGCTAGCGCCGGCTGAATATAGTCGGCAAAAATGGGGGCAAATACAAACAGGCCAAACATGCCATAAATAATGGATGGAACTGCGGCCAATAATTCCACTGCAGTTCCCAAGGGGCGTCGTAAGTACCCTGGACAAATTTCAGTGAGAAAAATGGCGATACCGAAGCTAAGGGGTACCGCAATTAGTAAAGCAATGACCGACGTAACCACAGTGCCGTAAATTGCGATTAACCCACCAAACTTATCTTTGCCAATATCCCACTCGGGATCAATAAAAAAACCAAAACCAAATTGATGTAAAGCTGGCCAAGCATTAATTAATAGTGAAGCAATAATTCCCAGCAAAGCAAATAAAACGAGCAAGGCAAAAAATTGGGTTACACGATGAAATAAAAAATCTTGCACCCGCTGCAACTTAGCGACTCTAATTGCCCGTCTCGATGGCATTGCTGAATTTAAAGCCACTTGCATTTCGTCACAGCCTCAATTAATGAATGTTTTAATACTTGCTCGCTTCATTTTTTACTTCGTTATCACTTTAGTAAAGACATTTTTACGAATAAAGTCTGTGGTGGTATCTGGCAGTGGTACATATTCCAAATCAGCAGCCATTTTCTTACCGTCTTTAAAAGCATAATCAAAGAACTTCAAAACTTCAGCTGCATTGGCTTTGTTCTCAGGATTTTTGTACACCAAAATAAAAGATGCACCAGTGATAGGCCATGATTTTGCGCCCGGTGCATTGGTAATAAAAGTGCCCATTCCTGGAATCTTCGCCCAATCAGTACCGGCCGCAGCAGCCGCAAAGGTTTCGTCATCTGGCTCAACATACTGCCCTGCTGCATTTTTCAAGGCAATATACGTAAGGTTATTCTTCTTGGCATAGGCATATTCAACATAGCCAATTGAATTTTTAACTCTACTCACATTGGCAGCAACACCTTCATTACCCTTTCCGCCAACAGTGGAAGCTGCGGGCCACTTTACAGAAGTACCCGAGCCAACAGCATCTTTCCAAAGCTTGCTGGTCTTAGCTAAATAGTCTGTAAAAATTGCGGTAGTGCCAGAGCCATCAGCACGTGTAATCACCGTGATATCGCCTGCAGGAATTTTTACTCCTGGATTCATGATGGCAATACGCTTATTGTTCCAATTAGTAATATTGCCTTGAAAAATATCCGCTAAAGTCGGGCCATCTAACTTAATTTGACCTGACTTCACGCCGTCGACGTTAATCACTGGAACCACACCACCAATAATGGCAGGGAACTGTACCATGCCATCTTTTTCAAGCTCTTCAAAAGCAACGGGGTTATCAGTAGCACCAAAGTCAACGGTTTTAGCCTTGATTTGCTTAACACCGCCACCCGAACCAATCGACTGATAGTTCATACCATTACCAGTTTTTGCTTTATAAGCTTCGGCCCATTTCGCATATATAGGATAAGGAAAGGTTGCGCCTGCACCGGTGATGTCGACGGCAAAAACAGCTGCCGAAAAGGCTGCAGAAGTAACCACCACACCAACTGTGATGGCTTTTTTGAGCAATAATTTCATTAATTGGTCCTTTGGAAGAGCTTAAGTGAGGGGATGAAAATGAATCTTCCTCGTCAGCATAAGACTTCCATATGACCTTTTTATGACAATCAAAACTGAATTAATTTAATTAATAAATAAGTATATAAATCAACTATTTATAATTTAATCTTAAAATTTTTTTAAGCTTCTTTAGGTACCATAGCAGCAATCTGTGCGGCGCTACTTTGCGCTAAAGCTGCGTCTTGAGCCTCCACCATGATCCGCAAAACGGGTTCGGTACCTGAGGGTCGGATTAAAACTCGCCCACGCTGGCCTAAGGCGCTCTCGGTAGAAGTTATCTTGGCCAGGAGTTGCATATCGTCTTGCCAACGGTAATTGGTTGGGGTGCGAATATTGATGAGTACCTGCGGAAAAATCGTTACTGCACTAAGCAATTGCGCCAAGCTTTGTTTCTTTTGCCGCATCGCTGCCAAAACCTGCAAAGCTGCAATCGTGCCATCACCAGTGGTATGGTGATCTAAACAGAGCAAATGGCCCGAACCTTCCCCGCCCAATAACCATTGTTTTTGTTTTAGCTGCTCCAAAACATAACGATCGCCAACTTGCGCTCGCTCAAAATCAAGACCCAAAGCACGCAGGGCGTTTTCAACTGCTAAGTTGGTCATGAGTGTGCCTACCACTCCGCCAACTTGCATGCCACGATCGAGCCGATCTTTAGCTAAGACATAAAGTAATTCATCGCCATTAAAAAGGCGCCCACTAGCATCGACCATTTGTAAGCGATCGGCATCCCCATCCAGAGCAATACCAATATCAGCGCTCGTCTCGCGTACCTTCGCTATTAAGGCAGCAGGCGCAGTAGCACCACACTGATCATTAATATTGCGACCATTCGGCTCAATCCCAATAGAAACCACTTCTGCACCTAATTCATGAAAGACATTAGGGGCCACATCGTAAGCCGCGCCATTGGCACAGTCGACCACGATTTTCATGCCGCGTAAATTCAAATTATTGGGAAAGGTCGATTTACAAAACTCAATGTAACGGCCAGCAGCATCACGAAGTCTAAATGCCCTACCTAAATGCTCTGAGCTAACACACCCCATTGGCTCTTCTAACAGCGCTTCAATCGCCAATTCAAACTCGTCTGATATTTTGCCGCCCTGTGCAGAGAAAAACTTAATACCGTTATCTTGATAGAGATTATGCGAAGCTGAAATGACAATACCTGCAGAAAGGCGTAAGGCATTCGTTAAATAAGCAACGGCAGGGGTTGGCATCGGGCCGCACAAACTCACATCGACACCAGCAGCAGAAAAGCCCGCTTCAAGAGCAGCCTCGAGTAAATAACCAGAAATCCGCGTATCTTTGCCAATTAAGACAGTGCACCGCTCGCCCGGGGCAAGATCACGACTGAGCACTCTACCAGTGGCATAGCCTAAGTGCATAACAAACTCAGGGACGATGGGGAATTGCCCCACTTCGCCGCGAATACCATCAGTTCCGAAATATTTCTTTTTCATTGGCTAATTATAAAACCCGTGCCGCTTCCCATAAGCGCAAGGCGTCAAATGTTTCTGGAACATCGTGGGTACGAACTACTGCAGCGCCCTGCTCAACTGCCATAATCGTAGCGGCAATACCAGGGGCCAAGCGCTCATGCACTTCCTTGCCACTAATTTTGCCCAACATCGATTTGCGGGAAATGCCTAATAAAACCGGATATCCTAGCTCGGCAAACGAGCTGAATTCGCGCAGCATACATAAATTATGTTCAAGGCTTTTACCAAAACCAAATCCAGGATCGAGAATAATTTGCTCGGCACTAACACCTGAGGCTTCTACTTCTTTGGCTCGCTCTGCTAAAAATAATCTCACGTCCGCTACAACATCTACATATTCAGGATTAAATTGCATTGTTTGCGGGTCCCGTTGCATATGCATTAGCACCACCCCACAACCTGCCCGATGAACAGCTTCTAGTGCCCCCGGTTGACGCAGAGCCCAAACATCGTTAACACAATCGACGCCCAGCTTTAACGCCTCGATCATCGTTTGTGGTTTATACGTATCAATTGAGAGAGCCGTGCCACAATCGCGCAAAGCCTCAATAATCGGCAATACGCGTTCAAGTTCTATCTCCAATGCCACCGCTTCAGCACCTGGGCGGGTTGATTCACCACCAATATCAATAATATCAACGCCACTGGTAATCATATGCTCGGCTTGACGCAAGGCGGCATCGCGACTAGCAAAACGCCCGCCATCTGAAAATGAATCGGGTGTGGCATTCAGAATCCCCATAACTAAAGGGCGCATGCGTTTTTGCCAGTCAAAAAGAAAACGCCCACAGCGCCAAGCCGTGGGCAGATTTTGCACGTACATTAAAACGGAATTATTTCTTAAGCAGGTGCAGGCGCATTGTCAGCCGCAGGACCAGGTGCGCCGCCAGCTGAATTTCCAAAAGCGCTAGTTATTGGCGGTGGCTTAGGAGCGCGTGGCGGACGACCTTCCATGATGTCATTAATTTGCTCAGCATCTAAGGTTTCCCACTCTAACAAGGCAACTACCATGGCCTCTACTTTTTCACGATTTTTCTCTAAGATCGCTTTGGCTACGCCATACTGAGTATCGATGAGGGTGCGAATTTCCGCGTCTACCTTTTGCTGCGTCTCTTCAGAAACCGTTTTCACATTCATGCGCCCAAACATATTATCTTGTTCGGTATCAACATAAACCATTGTGCCCAAGCTGTCGCTCATGCCATAACGTGTCACCATGTCACGTGCAAGCTTTGTTGCGCGCTCAAAGTCATTGGAGGCACCAGTACTCATCGAATGCAGGAAAACTTCTTCGGCTGCACGACCGCCAAATAAAATGGCCAACTCTTCCAGCATCCGATCTTTATACATATTAATACGATCAAACTCAGGCAACTGCCAAGTAACGCCTAATGCCATACCGCGCGGCATGATCGTAACTTTATGCACTGGATCAGCTTTGGGCAAGGTTTTAGCGACCACTGCGTGACCAGATTCATGATAAGCGGTATTACGCCGCTCTTCTTCACGCATGACCGCCGATTTACGTTCGGGACCCATATAAATTTTGTCTTTAGCGTCTTCGAAATCTTGCATATCAACTGAGCGTTTATTGCGTCGCGCCGCAAATAAAGCAGACTCATTCACTAGGTTCGCTAAATCGGCCCCAGAAAAGCCTGGTGTGCCACGAGCAATCACCGCCGCATCCACATCAGGATTAATGGGTACTTTGCGCATATGCACTTGCAAAATTTGTTCACGTCCCCGAATATCAGGTAAGCCAACGTGCACTTGACGATCGAAACGACCTGGACGCAATAAGGCCCGATCGAGCACATCCGAGCGATTGGTAGCGGCAACCACAATCACGCCACTATTGCTCTCAAAGCCATCCATTTCAACTAACATTTGATTGAGGGTTTGTTCACGCTCATCATTGCCGCCACCCATACCTGCACCACGATGACGGCCAACGGCATCAATTTCATCGATGAAAATAATGCATGGTGAATGTTTTTTTGCGTTATCAAACATGTCGCGGACACGCGATGCGCCTACGCCAACAAACATTTCCACAAAGTCAGAACCCGAAATCGAAAAGAACGGAACTTTGGCTTCACCGGCAATGGCACGGGCCAATAATGTTTTGCCTGTTCCAGGAGGGCCCACCAACAAAACACCATGGGGAATTCGCCCGCCCAGTTTTTGAAATTTTTGTGGGTCTTTTAAGAAGTCGACCAATTCAGAAACTTCTTCTTTAGCCTCATCGCAACCTGCTACATCGTTAAAGGTTACGGTATTACTATTTTCATCAATCAAACGGGCTTTCGATTTGCCGAAAGAAAAAGCACCGCCCTTACCGCCGCCTTGCATTTGGCGCATCATAAAAAACCAAAAACCAATAATTAATAAAGTGGGTCCAAGGTAATACAAAGCAGACACCAATAAATTTGGCTCATCTTCTGCTTTACCGGTTACTTGCACGCCAAACTTCATTAAATCACCCACCATCCAAATATCACCGGGCGAGATAATGGAATACTTAACACCATCACTTGGCGTGACTTGAAGCGTGCGACCTTGTACATCCACACGTTTAATTTTGCCACCCTTGGCGTCATCCATGAATTGCGAGTATGTCACCTGCTCTTGAGAGCGAGGTTTGTCAAATTGCTTGAAAACTGTGAATAAAACCAAACCCACAATCAGCCAAACACCAATTTTCTGGAACATATTGCTATTCAAATGCACACCTTTGCCGAATTAATTCGGGAGTAAAAACCTACAAAACTCCAATAAATACCGTAAACCCCATGTATACCCTATGTATATGATTCTACTACTCCCTATATTCAAGGGCTTAGAACAAATAAATCCACTAAAGTACTGTTGATATTAGGGTTAATCAAGCACTAAGGCCCGAGCTGAATGGCCGTAGCCTTTAAATGACGCCCCAACAGAAAGGTTTCGGCAGACTTGTCCCGCGAGGCCTTAGGCTTTCGGGGGGTGACGGTTTTAAAGACCTTCTTAAATGCCTCCACAATTTGGCTATAGCCACTGCCATGAAAGCTTTTAATCAATAAAGCGCCATCGGGCTTTAAGCGTGCCACGGCAAAATCAAGGGCTAATTCAGCTAAATAGGCCATCCTGGCGGCATCAGCAACCCCCACCCCCGATAAATTGGGCGCCATATCAGACAGGACCAGGTCTACCTTGCTACCCTCTCCTCCAGGTAGCAAAGCAGTAACAGCCGCAATGCCCGCGTCTTCACGAAAATCCCCTTCGATAAAACTAACATCGGCAATGGCTTCCATGGGCAGCAAGTCAATCGCTATGATGCAGCCGTCTGGCTTACCCGACTCAATTTTGGGATTATTTTTGCCAAGCTCAACTAAACGGGTGCGCACGTATTGCGACCAACTACCTGGGGCACTCCCCAGATCGATTACCACCATGCCCGCTTTAATTAAATGATCTTGTTCATCAATTTCTTTCAGCTTATATACCGCCCGTGCACGATAGCCATCTTTTTGGGCCATCTTTACATAGGGATCATTTAAATGATCTTGTAACCAGCTTTTATTAAATTTATTTTTTGCCACGATGGACCATTTTCGCTGATTTCTTAAAAGCAGTGCAAATGCGTGTAATTTCGAATGCACTATCATCGCTAGTTATGACTAAATTAACCATTACCCCCGCCCAACGAAAATCGCTTAAAGCCAAAGCCCATGACCTTAATCCAGTTGTCATGATTGGCAATGCTGGCTTAAGCGCTAGTGTCATCAAAGAAGCACAATTGGCACTTAAAAGCCATGAGCTGATTAAAATTCGGGTACTCGGTGATGATCGTGAATTGCGTGCCGAGATGTACGATCAGCTTTGCGATGCTTTGCATGCCGCTCCCGTTCAGCATATCGGCAAACTGCTGGTAGTCTGGCGACCCAAGCCTACTGCAGCAGAAGATGAAGCCTTCGCTCGCTCAGCCAAAAAAACCAAGAAAAAAATTCAAGCCCCACGGACTTCGCTTAAGGCAACGCGCAAGACCGCCACTAAAAAAGCAAGCTCGCCACCTAAAACGGTTGGCAAAGGCTCGAAAGCACCGGTACGTGAATCTAAAATTGGCTGGACTTCGGCAGGCTACACCTCGCGCAAATTAAGTGCACCAGCACCAAATCCCAAGCGCCGTAAAGTAAGGCAAAGTAGTACGAAGAAAAAATTATTGGGCTAACTATTGGGCTAATTCTGCAGGCTTACAGCAGGCCATTATTTTTTGCCACTGAGGCGCCATACCAAGATTAAACCTAAAAGACTTTGGCATAAAAATAAAATGCTCGATATGCCATGTAGCCCACTAAACAAAGTCGCTGAAGACGAAAGCATCACTGGCATACCTTGCTGTAAAGCTTGATCGCGAATCATTTCCAGCCAAGGGATCAAAATAAAGGTAGCACACAAAGTACATGCAAGCATACCGAGTAATACCCAGCGGATGAAACGAAATTGATTTAAGCCGCGATTCACTAATAAATTGGCAAAGACCAACAACGCCACTGAGAATGCTAAGCTGACATAAGCCTCTACGCGAAAAATTGCACCAGCAATCATGCCCGCAGCTTGGCGATCTAATGACTGAGAAAAGATCGTAGGAGCAACCAAGTAACCAACAGTTAACAAGCTTCCGACCCATAAACCACTCAACACCATAAAAAGGCGTTGTGCACTTACGTAGCTTGAATTATCTGGCACCGAATTGACCATCGGTATAACTGAAATTAATTTAGATATAACGCACAGCAAGAATTTCCACTTCGCGATTTCCACCAGGGGCTTGAACTTTCACAACATCGCCCTCTTCTTTGCTAATTAAAGCCCGGGCAATTGGCGAGCTAATGGAGATTTTATTTACGGCTATATCGGCCTCATCGTCACCCACAATTTGATAAGTAAACTTCGTGCCATTTTCTAGATCTTCTAAATCAACTGTGGCACCAAAAACAACTTGTCCGTTTACATCTAGAGAGGCTGGGTCGATGATTTGTGCCGCAGCCAATTTGCTTTCCAAGTCTTGAATGCGGCCCTCAATAAAGCCTTGCTTTTCTTTCGCTGCATCGTACTCCGCATTCTCGGAAAGATCGCCTTGGGCGCGTGCTTCTGAAATTGCGTTAATCACCGCTGGGCGCTCAACGTGCTTCAAGCGCTGCAGCTCTTCTTTCAGAAGTTGCGCGCCAAGTTTGGTAAGTGGAATTGTGCTCATAACCCTAATTCTAAGCTATGGCAGTGAACGGTGTAAATCCTGCAAAGAATAGACCTCTAAGGCATCTTTACCGCCGCCCGAACTTTTACTAAAGCTCAATAGACCTTCCATTACTGCTCTAGCCGCACTAATCGTCGTGTAGTAAGTCACATTATTTGCCTGGGCACTTGTGCGGATCGAGCGGGAATCGGCAATGGCGGTACGGGTTTCATCAACGGTAGTAAAGACTAAGGAGATTTCACCATTTTTGATCATATCAACAATATGCGGGCGGCCATCTTTAACCTTATTCACCACGCGTACAGGTAACCCTGCGGCTGTAATTGCTGCAGCCGTACCCTTGGTGGCAACCATGGGGAAGCCTAACTCATGCAAGATGTGAGCTACTTCAACTGCTACCGCTTTGTCACTATCTTTCACGGTCAATACCACTGTGCCACTTTTAGGTAATTTAATACCAGCGCCTAATTGTGATTTAAACAGCGCTTCGCCAAATGTCCGCCCCACTCCCATTACCTCACCAGTCGAGCGCATTTCTGGCCCCAAAATAGGATCAATACCAGGAAATTTATTAAAGGGGAAGACGGCTTCTTTAACAGAGAAGTAGGTTGGAATAACCTCGGCCACAATCCCTTGCTGAGCTAAGGTTTGACCAACCATGCAACGAGCTGCAATTTTTGCTAATTGCAAACCCGTCGCTTTTGATACATAGGGGACTGTCCGCGATGCCCGCGGATTAACCTCGAGTACGTAAATGACATCTTTACCAGCCACACTCTGAATCGCAAACTGCACATTCATTAAGCCAATTACATTGAGGCCTTTAGCCATCGCTGCAGTTTGGCGTTTTATTTCAGCAACAGTTGAGGGTATTAAGGAGTAAGGAGGCAAAGAGCAGGCCGAGTCACCCGAATGCACTCCGGCTTGTTCGATATGCTCCATCACTGCACCAATAAACACCTGCTGCCCATCGCTAATGCAATCTACATCACATTCAATCGCATCATTTAAAAACCGATCTAATAGCACTGGTGAATCATGCGAAACCTTCATCGCTTCACGCATATAGCGCTGCAAATCACGGCTATCGTGAACAATTTCCATTGCTCTGCCACCTAAGACATACGAAGGTCTCACCACTAAAGGATAGCCAATTTCTTCGGCTAATTTCAAGGCCTCATCCTCTGCTCGCGCGGTACGATTTGGTGGCTGGAGCAAACCTAGGGTCTGCAATAATTTTTGAAAACGCTCACGATCTTCGGCCGCATCAATCATATCGGGTGAGGTACCAATAATCGGTACACCATTCGCCTCAAGGTCTAAGGCCAACTTCAAAGGCGTTTGCCCGCCATATTGCACAATGACACCTAGCGGCTTTTCTTTGGCAACAATTTCTAATACGTCTTCTAAAGTAAGTGGCTCAAAGTACAAACGATCGGAGGTATCGTAGTCAGTTGACACGGTTTCAGGGTTGCAATTCACCATGATGGTTTCATACCCATCTTCACGTAATGCTAGCGCCGCATGCACACAACAATAATCAAACTCGATACCCTGGCCAATACGATTAGGGCCGCCGCCCAGCACCATGATCTTGTCACGCTGGCTCGGGCTAGCTTCACATTCACCATGCTCAGCTTCATAGGTGGAATATAAGTAAGCAGTATTAGTAGAAAATTCGGCAGCGCAAGTATCGACACGCTTATAAACTGGCAACACCTGTAAGCGCTGACGCACAGCGCGCACCGCTGCAGTTTCGACTTGCAGTAACCGTGCTAAGCGGCGATCCGAAAAGCCTTTTTGCTTTAAGAAACGTAACTCAGCCGCCAATAGAGTATCGAGCTGGCGCAGCTTTACGTCTGCCTCTAACTGGATGAGTTCTTCAATTTGTTCTAAAAACCAAGGATCAATTTTAGTTTCATCATAAATTTCATCAAGGCTCATGCCCAAACGAAAAGCA
>CANKKB010000011.1 GCA_947482555.1 Burkholderiaceae bacterium
TACTGCATGCAACTCGTGGATTGGCTCATCGAAGTACATGACCTTGACTACCCGCAAATAATAAAAAGCGCCCACCAAAGACGCCAATACCGCAAGCACTGCCAAACCAGTATATTGAGCATCTACTAAAGCTTCAAGTACAGCTAGCTTTGCTGCAAAGCCAACTGTAGGCGGTACTCCAGCCAGAGAAAACATCAAAATTAAACCGATAAAAGCGTACCATGGATGTTGCTGATTTAAGCCTTTTAAACCATCTAGCGTTTCACAGTCATAGCCTTTACGCGAAAGTAGCATTAATAAGCCGAAGCTACCTAAAGTAGTTAAGACATAGGTTAAGGTATAAAAAAAGGCGGAACTAAAAGCGTGTTCATCAAATACTGCTAGCATCCCCAATAAAACAAAACCCATTTGCGCAATCGCCGAATAAGCCAGCATCCGCTTAAGATTGGTTTGGGCAATTGCGGTGATATTACCTAATACCAATGACAATATCGCTAACAGGATCAACATCGGCTGCCAATCACCCATTAAGGGTAATAAAGCATTCACCAGCAAACGGAATAGCAAAGCAAAGGCGGCTAATTTGGGGGCAGCTGCAATAAGTAGTGTTACAGCAGTGGGCGCACCTTGATAAACATCAGGCACCCACATATGAAATGGCACAACGCCCATTTTAAAAGCTAAACCTGCCACAATAAAAACTACTCCAAAAGCCAAGACTAAATGGTTAATGCGCGGGTCGGCAACCGCTTGAAAAATTTCGAGTAAATCTAAAGAGCCAGTTACGCCATACAACATCGACATGCCATATAAAAGAAAACCCGAAGCTAAAGCACCCAAAATAAAATATTTCATTGCTGCCTCAGCACTCTTGGCACTGCTATGGCGCATTGCAACTAATGCATAGGTTGATAAGGCCATTAATTCCAGGCCTAAATATAAGCTTAGTAAATTTGCCCCAGAAATAAGTACCATTTGCCCGAGCAGGGCAAATAAACATAAAACAATAAAGTCAGGACGAAATAAACCCCGATCTTTTAAATACTGTTTAGAGTAAATTAAGCTGATTAGTAATGCTAGACAGCACCCGGCTTTCAGCAGATTAGCCATTGGATCAGACTGAAACAAGCCATTCATTGCCAATAGCGATACGTCATCAAAGCGACCAATAAACGCAATGGCAAGAACGGCTAATAAAATTAAGCTAAAGAAGTAAACAAAACCAACACCACGGGGCGTATGAAAAATATCAGGTTCTTCGCTAGCAGCAAAAGCATTGCTGATTACTACTGGACGCTCGCGTACAAAAACACTAGCTACCAATAAAAAGCAGGCGGTTACTAATAACAGTAATTCGGGAAAAATAGCAATAAGGTCGAGTGCTTGCATATGTTCTATCCTACAATTTGCTAATCGCAACATGTTGCAGCAGATTAATTACTGCGGGATGAATAATATCGGTAAAAGGCTTGGGATATACCCCCATCCACAAAACACAGATCGATAATGTTCCCATCATGAAAAACTCACGCCCATTAATATCTTTCAGGACTGCTACCTGGGGGTTGGCAATCGGACCAAAAAATACCCGCTTCACCATCCATAAAGAATAAGCAGCACCAAGAATTAAAGCTGTAGCTGCTAAGACCCCAATTAAGAAATCGTAATCGACTGCCGCTAGAATCACCATAAACTCACCCACAAAGCCGGAGGTAGCAGGTAAACCGCAGTTAGCCATGGCCATAAAGACGGCAAATACTGCAAATTTAGGCATCGTATGCGCTACGCCACCGTAATCCGCAATTTGCCGGGTATGCATTCGATCGTATAAAACTCCGATCGACAAAAACATTGCGCCGGAGATAAAGCCATGTGAAATCATTTGCACAATTCCACCCTCAATACCGAGCGGGCTAAAAAGGAAAAACCCGAGGGTTACAAAACCCATATGCGCCACTGAAGAGTAAGCAACTAACTTCTTCATATCCTGCTGAACTAAGGCAACTAGGCCGACATAAATAACTGCCACCAAAGATAAGAAAATGATAAAGGGACCGAGATATTGGCTAGCGTCAGGCGCTATTGGCAATGAGAAGCGCAAGAAACCATAGGCGCCTAACTTCAGCATAATGGCTGCTAGCACTACAGAGCCACCCGTGGGGGCCTCGACGTGTACATCGGGAAGCCACGTGTGCAACGGCCACATTGGCACTTTAACTGCAAAGGCCATGAAAAATGCCGCGAACAAAAAGACTTGCTCAACAATATCCAAGCGCGTCTCTTGCCAAACCAGAATATCAAAACTATTACTGACGTTATATAAATAGAGCAAGGCCACTAAAGTCAGTAACGAGCCCAGTAAGGTATACAAAAAGAACTTAAAGGCTGCATAAATACGGTTATGCCCACCCCATACTCCAATAATCACATACATCGGAATTAAGGTTGCCTCAAAAAATACGTAAAACAGTAAAGCATCGAGTGCTGCAAATACGCCAATCATTAAGCCAGACAAGATCATGAATGCAGCCAGATACTGAGAAACTTTAACTTGAATCACATCCCATGCGGCAATCACAATAAAGATATTGATAAATGCAGTGAGCACAATAAACCACACTGAAATACCATCAACCCCTAAATAGTAATTAATATCGTAACGTGGAATCCAACTCACCTTTTCAACAAATTGCATGCCAGCATTGGCAAGATCAAAGTTCAAAATTAAAGGTAAGGTGGCTATAAAACTGACAACTGCTCCAAAGAGCGCTAGGTAGCGTAAACCAACAGTAGATTTATCTGAACCAAACATCAACAGCACAAGGCCGAAGAAGATTGGCGTCCAGATTGCAAATGAAAGTGTCATGAAATTAAAACCTAGCGCACATAAGGGAAGTAAGCATATAAAACCCAAGCTAATAAAACAGCGAGGCCTAAAATCATCGCAAATGCATAGTGATATAAATAACCTGACTGCAAGTGCCGCATTACTCCAGCTATTCGACCAACTAAATGCGCACTACCATTGACTAGTAAGCCATCAATTAACTGTTGATCACCGCGATGCCATAAGCCGCGACCTAGCCAAATAGAGCCTTTAGCAAAAATTAATTGATTAAGTTCATCTAGGTAATATTTATGATCAAGTAATTTTTTCAATGGCGCAAAGGTGTTGGCAATTTTGCTCGGTAAACTGGGAACCCATAAATAGCCTATCGCTGCTGTTAGTACACCCAGGGCCACTAAGATTGTTACCGAAGAAGTCAGTGCATGAAGGGCCATCGCAATTGGGCCATGAAATTCATTCGCTAACTCTTCCATTACGGGATGCTGGCTCAGATCAATGAACATCGAGTCGCCAAAAAAATCACCAAACAACATCGGCTCAATGGCATAAAAGCCAATAATGACTGAGGGAATAGCCAATAGAATTAATGGCACAGTTACCACCCAAGGCGACTCGTGTGGCACCTCACCCGCTGCTAAGCCGTGATGCGCATCATGATCCGCATCTGTATGTTCCTTATGACTAGATTGATGAAAGCGCTCTTTGCCATGAAAAACATAAAAGTATAAGCGGAATGAGTACAGTGCAGTAATAAACACACTTACCATGACAGCAAAATAGGCAAACCCTGAGCCGGGTATAGTGCTGGCAGCAACTGCTTCAATAATTGAATCTTTCGAATAAAACCCAGAAAAGAATGGCGTACCAATGAGGGATAAACTGCCAACCAACATCATTAAACAAGTAACGGGCATATATTTCCACAGGCCGCCCATGTTGCGCATATCTTGCTCATGATGCATTCCCATAATGACACTACCCGCTGCTAAAAATAATAAGGCCTTAAAGAAAGCATGGGTCATTAAATGAAAAATTGCTACTGGATATGCCGATACGCCCAAAGCAATCGTCATGAAGCCTAACTGTGACAACGTAGAATATGCTACTACGCGTTTGATATCGTTTTGCACAATACCTAAGAAGCCCATAAACAGAGCGGTAATCGAGCCAATAACCAAAATAAAGCTAAGAGCTGTCGTCGATAGCTCAAACAAAGGAGACATCCGCGAGACCATAAAAATACCTGCTGTCACCATAGTGGCCGCATGAATTAAGGCTGAAATTGGCGTTGGCCCTTCCATCGAGTCTGGCAACCAAACATGCAAGGGAAATTGTGCCGACTTACCCATCGCACCAATGAACAAGCAAATACAAATTACTGTCATTAAATTCCAGCTAGTTCCAGGCAAGGTTTGTGCAGCAAGTTCGGTATTTTGAGCAAAGATGGCGTCATAGTTCATTGAGCCGGTATAGGCCAAAATTAAACCAATACCCAAGATGAAACCAAAATCACCCACGCGATTAACTAAAAATGCCTTCATATTGGCAAACACGGCGGTTTGACGATCAAAATAAAAGCCGATTAACAAATAAGACACCACACCAACTGCCTCCCAACCAAAGAATAATTGCAGCAGGTTATTACTCATCACCAACATCAGCATCGCAAAAGTAAATAGAGAGATATAAGCAAAGAAACGGTTATAACCCGGTTCACCATGCATATAGCCGATGGTATAAATGTGTACCATTAATGAAACAAAGGTGACTACTACCATCATGGTAGCGGTGAGTGAATCAATTAAAAAGCCGATTCCTAAATTGAGCTCACCCAATTGCATCCAGGTATAAACCTCGCCATTAAAATAATCTCCTGCCTGCACATAAAAGAAAACTTGGCAAGATAAGGCAAAAGCAATAATGACGCCCATAATAGCGATCGACTGAGAGCCAACTTTACTTAAACGATTACCAAATAAAGCTGTACCAAAAAAACCAGTAATGATGGATCCAGCTAGCGGGGCTAGCGGAATGGCGCACAATAGTGGCAGGGTTAAATTCGTTTGCATCATTAACCCTTAAGTCGATCAAGATCTTCGGCATTAATCGTATCGAGCTTACGAAATAGCACAATCAAAATTGCCAAGCCAATTGCTGCCTCAGCAGCAGCAACCGTCAGAATAAAAAAGACGAAAACTTGGCCAGCCATGTCGCCCAGAAAATGGGAGAAAGCAATAAAGTTGATATTGACAGAAAGTAGCATTAACTCAATTGCCATTAACAAAATAATCAGGTTGCGCCGATTCAAGAAAATACCCACCACACTGGTCGCGAAAAGAATAGCGCTGAGTACTAAATAATGGGCCAAGGTAATCGTCATTCTTTCCTCCCCCGACGATTTTGTTCGGCATCTTGTTTCGCATCCATTTCACTTGGCATTGAAACAATGCGCAGGCGATCGCTAGACTTAACAGCAACTTGATCAGCAATATTTTGCGTCTTCGAATCTTTGCGACGCCTTAGGGTTAGTGCCACAGCAGCAATAATGGCCACTAATAAAATCACTCCAGCCACTTCAAAGGCGTATACATAATCAACAAAGATCAATTTACCGAGTGCGTGGGTATTATTACTAGCAAGCTCTTCACTCATCGCTTGTACTGGTGTGCGTGTCCCAATAAAGCTGCGGATTAAAACCACCGCTAATTCCAAGACGATCACGGCTCCCATTAAGAAAGCAACCGGTAGATATTTTTTAAAATCGCGACGCAAATGGGCTAAATCTAAATCTAGCATCATTACCACGAATAAAAATAACACCATCACCGCCCCAACATATACTAAGATGAGCGCCAGACTTAAAAACTCTGCTTGTAATAACATCCAAATTCCCGAGGCGCAGAAAAAGGCCAGCACCAAAAAGAGTGCCGCATGGACAGGATTGGGTGCCGTAACCACCCGTAAAGCAGCTATGACCAATAGGCCAGCAAAGGCATAAAAGAAGATTGCGAAGATGGTAGAAGGATCGAAGGTCACTGGTTCTTTAACTATTCATCATTAACGATAAGGCGCATCAGCAGCGCGATTAGCGGCAATTTCTTTTTCATACTCGTCGCCCACGGCCAATAACATCTCTTTGGTCATATACAAGTCGCCGCGTTTGTCACCAAAGTATTCAAAAATATTGGTTTCCACAATTGCATCAACCGGGCATGCCTCCTCACAAAAGCCGCAAAAAATACATTTAGTCAAATCGATATCGTAGCGGGTGGTACGACGCGTACCATCATCCCGCTGATCCGATTCAATCGAAATTGCTAAAGCAGGACAAACTGCTTCACATAATTTACAAGCAATGCACCGCTCTTCCCCATTTGGATAACGCCTTAAAGCATGGAGGCCACGAAAACGCGGTGATAAAGGTGTTTTTTCCTCAGGATATTGGATCGTGAATTTAGGCTTAAAGAGGTAACGTCCTGTAATCGACATTCCCATCAAAATATCTTTGAGCATAAGACTATCGAAAAATTGGCTTACGCGCTTGAGTGATTTTTTAATCATAGTTCGCCTTAATTCCAAATATTCCAAGGTGAAACAATCCAAGCACCAACAACTACCACCCAAAAAACCGCCAGGGGAATAAATACTTTCCAGCCTAAGCGCATTATTTGGTCGTAGCGATAACGCGGTAATGTGGCGCGTAACCATATGAAGCATGACAACAAGAAAAAGGTTTTGGCAAATAACCAGAAGAAACCGGGAATATCGCGCAGAATCGGCAAATCAAGAATAGGTAACCAGCCGCCCAAGAATAAGACGGAAGCCATTGCAGCAATCAAAATCATATTGGCATACTCTGCCAAAAAGAACATCGCAAAAGCCATCCCCGAATATTCCACCATATGTCCAGCAACAATTTCCGACTCTCCTTCTACGACATCGAATGGGTGGCGGTTTGTTTCTGCAATACCTGAAATAAAGTAAATTAAAAACATCGGCAATAGAGGCAACCAATTCCACGATAAGAAATTCAAGCCATAAGTTGCAAAAAGACCAGTGCTTTGGCTGATGACGATGGTACTTAAATTTAAAGAACCTGAAACCATTAGTACGGTGACTAAAGCAAAGCCCATCGCAATTTCATAAGAAATCATTTGTGCGGCGGCGCGCATCGCTCCTAAGAAAGGGTATTTCGAGTTAGAGGCCCAGCCAGCCAAAATAATGCCGTAGACGCCTACGGAAGTAATCGCCATGACATAGAGCAAGCCAGCATTCACATTTGCTAACACCATCTCGGCTTGAAATGGAATGACTGCCCAGGCAGCAAATGCGGGTGCAATTACCATAACCGGTGCAATTACATACAATACTTTACTCGCGCGTGTTGGTGAAATAATTTCTTTTAATAAGAGCTTTAGCGCATCCGCAATCGGTTGGAATAAACCCAATGGACCAACCCGATTCGGGCCTAAACGAATATGCATCCACCCGATCAGCTTGCGCTCCCACAGTGTGAGGTAAGCAACTGCGCCAAACATCGGCAAAACAATGATGACGATTTTGATTAAGGTCCAGACCAAGGGCCAAAATGAGCCAAAGATAGCTAGGCCTTGCAGTTCGATCAGGTTGAGAAAATCAGTCATGACTTTAGCCCGCTTCTCCTGCAATCCGCGTGAGTGTAAGCGGCCCAAACATCGGTCCCAGTTGCATGCTAGCTGGAGTTGTACTCGCTAGACGAACAACTCCAGCGGCTAAGCCTGGTATCTGCGTGGCAGTCAAATTGACGCTGACACCTGCTTGAGTCACTTGCACTATTTCACCTTCCACCAAACCCAGTTCAGCAAAAGTGTGTGGTCCTAAGCCCACCTTTACGGCTAATTTTGCATCGGCAGTCAGTTGCAATGCACTTGAACGACGAACGATAGCATCTACCCCGTATAACGGCACATCTCCTAAGCGCTCTAAACTCGCATGCTGCGTTGGCACTGCGGCGCTTAAACTCAGCTTAGCGGTAAATTGATTATTGGCGAGGAGCACAGCGCTATCGAGCAATTCAGGCAACGCTTCTGCACGAACCTCTTCAGGCAGATTAAATAAAAAGCCATCGAGTTTTGCTAAGGTCCCTAAGGCACGTATCACTTTCCAAGCGGGGCGCGCATCACCAAGCGGTTTTACCGCAGGCTGGATTGTTTGAATGCTGCCAGCCGTATTCACATAACTAGCCATGGTTTCAGTAAACGGCGTAATCGGCAAAAGTACATCTGCCAACTCTAGTAAGTCGGGGCTAGTAAATGCAGTTAAGGCAATCACTGTATCGGCTTTAGATAAAGCTGCACGGGTTTGCTGTGGATTCGGTAAGTCTGCCAAAGGCTCAACCTGCATCAATAAATAAGCATGACGCTTTCCGTCGAGTAAGGAGTTGATACTGCCCGCATTACCCTGCACTGCATTCACGAGATGTGCGCCAACGCTATTACCACCCTCTTGCAAGAAGCCGAAACGTGCGCCAGTCTGTTCGGCAATAAATTGGGCTAATACATGTAAATCAGCTGCTTGTGGATGGGCGATAGCGCTTGCGCCTAAAAATATTGCTTGAGATGGACTATCCTCCATTCCGGCCGCTGGGTTAAGGGCTTGCGTCTCTAATAGCGCTTTCGCAATCTGCCTTGCTTCAGGTGAAACAACTGCGCTATGAATTCCTGCGGGGGCGGAAATACCTTTAGCTTGCGCAAGTGCTAAGGCAATTTCACTGAGCCCAGTAACCCAAGCACTCGGTCTCATCGTTAAGCTACTTGCTAATGGCATCAGCCAATCACTGCCACCAGCATCTAGGCGATGAATTTGTAAGCCCTGCTTAGTGGCAGTACGCAAACGTGCAGCAATTAGGGGCTGATCTTTACGTAAATTACTACCAATGACGAAAGCGCGCATTAACCCACTTAACTCATTGATTGCCATCCCCAAATAAGGTACAGCTGCAGAGCCACGCGTATCAACCTGACGTAAACGTGTTTCAATTTGACTAGAGCCTAAACCACGAAGCAGTTTTTGTAATAAATAGAGTTCTTCGACGCTGGAAATAGGATGCGCAATAGCAGCAATAGATTCACCGCCATGTAAATTGCCAATCGTTTGTAAGGATTGGGAAACGTAATCAAGAGCAGATTGCCAATCGGTTTCTAACCACTTACCATCTTGCTTGACCATGGGCGTAGTTAATCGTTCAGCGCTATTGAGGCCCTCGTAGGCAAAGCGATCACGGTCACTAATCCAACATTCATTGATTGCTTCATTTTCTAAAGCTACCACACGCATTACCCGATTAGACTTAGTTTGCACCGTAGTATTACTGCCTAAGCTGTCATGCGGGCTGAGCGAACGTTTACGCGCTAACTCCCACGTCCGCGCGGCATAACGAAACGGCTTACTAGTTAAAGCGCCTACAGGGCAAATATCAATCATGTTGCCCGATAACTCAGAGTCAATCGTGCGCCCCAAGAAAGTGGTAATTTCGGAATTCTCACCACGGTTAACCATACCTAATTCCATCACTCCGGCAACTTCTTGGCCAAAACGCACACAACGCGTGCAATGAATACAACGGGTCATTTCTTCCATAGAAATTAAAGGGCCAACATTTTTATGGAACACCACCCGCTTCTCTTCGGTATAGCGTGAACTCGACTTGCCGTAGCCAACTGCTAAATCTTGTAGTTGACATTCGCCGCCCTGATCGCAAATCGGGCAATCAAGTGGATGGTTAATCAGTAAAAACTCCATCACCGAACGTTGCGCCTCAAGGGCTTTAGCTGAATGCGTGAATACTTTCATACCTTGAGTCACTGGCGTGGCGCAAGCGGGTAAAGGCTTGGGCGCTTTTTCAACCTCAACTAAACACATCCGGCAATTCGCCGCAATAGATAATTTTTTGTGATAACAAAAATGCGGCACATAGGTACCCAAGCTAGTTGCTGCGTGCATCACCATTGAACCTTGAGGAACAGTTACTGGCTTACCATCAACTTCAAGTTCAACCATGCTCATGCGCTTGAACTCCCAGCTACTTCAGCAGCTTCAAGAGCATGGATCCCGTCCGCAGATACTAAGCAACGCTTATGTTCAATGTGATAAGCAAACTCATCACGAAAATGCTTGAGCATACCGCGTACCGGCATCGCTGCCGCATCACCCAAAGCACAAATCGTGCGGCCTTGGATGTTGTTAGCTACATCATTGAGTAAATCTAAATCTTCAATACGCCCAGTACCATGCTCTATGCGATTCACAATACGCCATAACCATCCAGTTCCTTCGCGACATGGCGTGCATTGACCGCATGATTCTTCGTGATAAAAATACGAGAGGCGTAATAGGGCCTGCACCATGCAGCGAGTGTCATTCATCACAATCACTGCACCTGAGCCCAACATCGAGCCTGCTTTAGCAATGCTGTCGTAATCCATTGTTAAATCCATCATTTCAGCAGCTGGAATTACGGGGGCTGATGAGCCGCCAGGAATGACTGCTTTTAAAGTGGAGCCATTCCGCATGCCGCCAGCTAATTGTAATAATTCTGCGAATGGCAAACCCAGTGGAATTTCATAATTTCCAGGTCGATTAACGTCACCTGAAACGGAGAATATTTTAGTGCCGCCATTATTTGGTTTACCCAACTTTAAGTAAGCCTCACCGCCCATTGCTAAAACAAAGGGTACAGCTGCAAAGGTTTCAGTATTATTAATTGTTGTGGGTTTACCGTATAAACCAAAACTGGCTGGAAATGGCGGTTTAAAACGCGGTTGACCCTTCTTGCCTTCTAAGGACTCGAGTAAGGCCGTTTCTTCGCCACAGATATAAGCCCCCCAACCAGGCGTGGCATGTAATTCAAAACTGAAATCACTACCTAAAATAGGATTACCTAAATAGCCAGCGGCACGGGCTTCATCAAGCGCAGCCTCAAAGCGTTTATAGACGTCCCAAATTTCACCATGAATATAGTTATAGCCCACAGAAATGCCCATGGTGTATGCACCAATAATCATCCCTTCAATCAAGGCATGCGGGTTATAACGCATGATGTCGCGATCTTTAAACGTGCCCGGCTCACCTTCATCGCTATTGCAAACTAAATATTTTTGTCCAGGAAATTGCCGTGGCATAAAACTCCACTTCAAACCAGTGGGAAAACCTGCGCCACCGCGTCCACGTAATGCCGATAACTTCAGCTCGGCAATAATCGCCTCAGGTGTTATTGACTCCGTTAAAATACGGCGCAATTGTCCATAACCACCGCGCTTCACATAATCTTCTAAATGCCAGTTATCACCAGTTAAGCCAGCCAAAATCAATGGCTTGACATGATTTTTGTGCAAGCTCGTCATGTTCTTGACCCTTCTGCATAATTCGTCTTAGCGCTACGTAGCTCAGCTAACAATGCATCAATTTTGTCGTGACTCATAAAACTACACATGCGCTTATCGTTTACCAGCATCACAGGAGAATCGCCGCAAGCGCCCATGCACTCCCCTTCTTTAAGCGTAAAAGTGCCGCAAGGTGTAGTTTCATTAAACCCAATGCCAAGGGTTTGCTTCAAGTAATCAGCTGCGTCAGCCCCATGACTTAATTGACAAGGTAGATTTGTGCAAACCACAATTTTGTATGCGCCAATAGGCTTAGTGTTATACATATTGTAGAAAGTGGCTACTTCATCAACTGCAATGGTGGGCATGCCTAAGATCTGCGCAACCTCCTCAATCACGGCGGGCGAAATCCAGCCTAACTCGGTTTGCGCGGCAATTAAAGCGGCCATTACTGCTGATTGCTTTTGCTCAGGCGGATACTTCGTAATGTTACGATTAATTTCAGCATGGCAGGCGGCAGAAAATAAAGTCGTCATTAGCGGTCGATCTCGCCAAAAACAATATCTTGGGTGCCAATAATCGTCACAGCATCAGCAATCATATGGCCCCGCGCCATTTCATCGAGGGCGGCTAAATGGACAAAGCCAGGCGCGCGAATTTTCATCCGATAGGGTTTATTAGCGCCATCAGAAATTAAATAGACGCCAAACTCCCCTTTCGGATGTTCGACTGCTGCATAAGCTTCACCTTGCGGTACATGAATACCTTCAGTAAATAATTTGAAATGGTGAATGAGCTCTTCCATATTCGTTTTCATATCTACACGCGATGGTGGAGCAACTTTATGGTTATCACTCATCACAGAACCAGGGTTCGCTTTTAACCAGGCAACACACTGAGTAATAATGCGGTTCGATTGCCGCATCTCTTCCATGCGTACTAAATACCGATCATAAGAATCACCATTAACGCCTACGGGAATATCAAAGTCTAGGCGGTCATACACTTCATAAGGCTGCTTCTTGCGTAAATCCCACTCAATACCAGAGCCACGCAACATTGGCCCTGTAAAGCCAAGCTGTAGAGCGCGCTCAGGCGTAACCACACCAATACCCACTAAGCGCTGCTTCCAAATACGGTTATCGGTGAGAAGGTTGCAATACTCATCCACGTTGGCAGGAAAGCGTTTACTAAAGGCGTCAATGAAATCGAGCAAAGAACCCGTACGAGTTTCATTCAGACGGTGAATTGCCGCATCACTGCGCACTTTTGATTTCGTGAACTGGGGCATCTCGCTGGGTAAATCACGATATACGCCGCCTGGACGGTAGTACGCTGCATGCATGCGTGCGCCAGATACAGCCTCATACATGTCGAAAATTTCTTCGCGGTCACGGAAAGCGTATAAGAATACGGCCATTGCTCCCACGTCCAAGCCGTGGCAACCAATCCACAGCAAATGATTTAGTAGGCGCGTTAATTCATCGAACATAACGCGTATATATTGAGCTCGTAATGGCACATCCACGCCAATTAATTTTTCAATCACCATTACATATGCGTGCTCATTCACCATCATTGAAACGTAATCCAGGCGATCCATATAGGGCACGTTTTGAATCCAAGTTCGCGTCTCAGCCAATTTTTCAGTAGCGCGATGCAATAAACCAATATGCGGATCAGCCCGTTGAATAACTTCTCCGTCCAACTCCAGCACTAAACGTAAAACGCCATGCGCCGCGGGGTGCTGAGGGCCAAAGTTGAGGGTATAGTTCTTAATTTCTGCCATGATGAAGCCCCTAGGCGGGTCCTCCATAGGATTCTTCGCGAACAATACGGGGAATCACCTCACGTGGTTCAATCGTGACAGGTTGATACACCACCCGTTTAAGTTCAGGATCGTAACGCATTTCAACTGTGCCTGAAATGGGAAAGTCTTTACGAAATGGATGACCAATAAAACCATAGTCGGTGAGAATGCGGCGCAAATCCTCATGCCCGTCAAACAAAATGCCAAATAAATCGAAGGCTTCACGCTCAAACCAATTAGCTGAGCTCCAAACTGGGACGAGCGATGCAACTACTGGATAAGTGTCATCCGGAGGAAAAACTCGCAAACGTAAGCGCTGATTATGTTGCAAGGAAAGTAAGTGGCTGACGACTGCAAAACGTAAACCAGTCCATGAACCCTCACCATACTCTTGGTAATCAACCCCGCATAAATCAATCAATTGTTCAAATGCTAATGCCGGATCATCACGCAACATCAAGGCAGCAGTGAAATAATCTTCGGCAGCAACTACCAATGTCACTTCATTTAAAGCAACTTCAACTGATTTCACGCGTGCGCCCAGCACGTTTTGAATTGTTGTTGCGAGATGATTTAAGCGCTCAGACATGGTTGCTTGAACTACGCTTTGCGCGCAATAGTACTGGTGCGGCCAATTTTGGCCTGCAATTGAATAATGCCGTAGATTAGCGCTTCGGCTGTGGGCGGGCAACCTGGTACATATATATCTACAGGCACAATGCGATCGCAGCCACGCACAACTGAATAGGAGTAATGGTAATAACCTCCGCCATTAGCGCATGAGCCCATTGAAATCACCCAGCGTGGTTCAGGCATTTGGTCATACACTTTCCGCAAAGCTGGGGCCATTTTATTGCACAAAGTACCAGCGACAATCATCAAGTCAGATTGCCGCGGTGAGGGACGAAACACAACCCCAAAGCGGTCTAAATCGTAACGCGCAGCGCCCGCATGCATCATTTCTACTGCACAACAAGCCAAACCAAAAGTCATGGGCCACAGCGAACCAGTACGGGTCCAGTTAATGAGCTGATCTGCAGAGGTAGTAATAAAGCCTTCTTTAAGTACGCCTTCTAACGCCATAACATTTACTCCCAGTCGAGGGCGCCCTTTTTCCAGATGTAAACAAAGCCAACAACGAATTCCAAGAGGAACACAATCATCGAGGCATAGCCTGCCCAGCCAATGTCACGCAAAGCAACCCCCCATGGAAACAAGAAAGCAGTTTCAAGGTCGAACAAAATAAAGAGGATGGCAATGAGGTAATAACGCACATCAAATTTCATGCGCGCATCTTCGAATGCTTCAAAGCCACATTCGTAAGGAGAGAGTTTTTCTGTGTTGGGGCTGGAGGGGGCAACAATCTTACCAAGCAACATGGGCACTAAACCAACAGCAATCCCTACAAGGATAAAAAGCAACACCGGAAAGTAGTTTGCGAGGTTCAAAATTAGCCTAAATCAGTTATCAAGCGAAGCCTAGATTGCTCTTCTGAAATACAGACAAGATTATAAGGGTTTTCCTCTAGACTTTCTGAATTTCAGGGGAAATAAGCCTATTCTTTAGGCCACCAGATGAGGCTTAAACCTCCCAGCCCTTTCCTTTCCAGCTATTTCCCTATAGTGCGCGATGGCACCCATCGCAAAAAGGGGGGGATACCGTTTGTTTGCACCCACAGAAATACATGACCTTACTTTCAGTGGCTGTAAATTCAAAAGGAATGCAATCAGTTATTTGATGGGAGTCATCACAAAATGGCTGGGTTTTACTAAGCCCACAAGAGCACCATTCATATGTTTTGCCAGCCTGAACTTCGACTGGATATGGCTCATTGTTTGAGATTTTTCTTTCCATTGCAGACCCCTATTCATTTAAACCAATGGATCATTCATCTGATCATGAAATTCAGCCAAACTGAGAGCATCGCTAATTTCTCTTGGAAGCGCATCGCGCGCTGAAAAAACCCCTAAAATTTTTCCATCTTCAGCAATAATTGGGAGGTGTCTAAAACCACGTTCAATCATAATCATCACCGCATGCGAGACAATCATTTCTGGTGGAACGCAATGGGGATTAGGAGTCATCACTTGAGACACGAGTGTTTTTTCTGGAATCAAGCCCTTTGCTAATACCCGCGTCATTAAATCGCGCTCAGTCACAATGCCCTCTAAGACGCCATTTGGAGAAATAATTAAGACACTGCCACAATTTGCCTTTGTCATTGTGCGTGCAGCATCAAGAATAGTCGCGCTAGGCGGTAAGCGCACTAAGTTACTATGTACAATAGATTTAGATACGGAACGTTCGGTCATTGTTAGTCCCTAAAAAATGAATGTCTTATCGTAAAGAGGCGTTTATTTTTGCTAAAGCCTCAGGCCCAGGGCATAGCTCAGCTACACCCAAAGAATTCAACGATTCTGCACAAGTATTTAAAGCCTCATGTAAATCGCTAGCAAGTGGATCTAGATAGAGCAAGCCCGTAACGACTTCGCCACGTTCTTGATGTTCATTGATATAGCTTAAAGCCGCGTAGCGATTAGTAGGATCATAATTTACATCCAATTTACGCAGCCTTAAATAACTTCCATCGTGTTGTAGAACTTCAACAACTTCGCCGGGGGCATACGCAGTTGTAATTTCAGAATGTTGTGGAATAAAATCAATCCGACTTACCGCTTCATTATGCTGCCTTACATAATCGTAACTTTTGGTACTACCGCCATGATTATTAAAAGTTACGCAGGGGCTAATCACATCAATAAAAGCAGCGCCGCCATGACCAATCGCGCCTTTGATTAAAGGCACCAATTGCTCTTTATCCCCTGAAAAACTACGCGCTACATAGGTCGCACCCAACTGCAAAGCTAAGCCAACCAAATCAATTGGGCTATCGTTATTAACAATACCCTTCTTACTTTTCGAGCCACGGTCGGCAGTGGCTGAAAATTGCCCTTTCGTGAGCCCGTAAACACCATTATTTTCTACGATATAAGTCATTTGCACGCTACGCCGCATGGCATTTGCAAATTGTCCTAAACCAATTGACGCAGAATCTCCATCGCCCGATACGCCCAAATATAAAAGGTCTCGATTCGCCAAATTAGCGCCGGTTAAAACGGAGGGCATTCTGCCATGCACAGTATTAAAGCCATGCGAAGCACCAAGAAAATAATCAGGCGTTTTAGAGCTGCACCCAATGCCTGATAATTTAGCGACTCGATGGGGTTCAATATCCATTTCCCAGCAAGCCTGAACAATAGCTGCCGAAATTGAGTCATGCCCACAACCGGCACATAAGGTAGAAATACGTCCTTCATAGTCACGCCTCGTATAACCCACCTTATTAGTGCTTAAGCTTGGGTGATGCATTTTCGGCTTAGCAATATAGGTCATGAGGATTCCTTTTCTAAGCGAGTACGAGATTTAGCGGGAGCAGATTGTTGAAAATAGTTACTTATCGTCGTTACGATAAAACGTGCAGTAATGGGCGTCCCGTCATAATGCAAAATTTTGATGAGATGAGCTGGGTCGATTGCTAATTCAGTTGTCAGTAAAGTATGCATTTGTGCATCGCGATTCTGCTCAACCACAAAAACTTTCTCATGCTGAGCAATAAAATCACTTACTACTTTGGAAAATGGAAAAGCCCGAATTCGCATTGCATCAAGCACTATTTTGTTCGCACGTAGCACGTCTAGTGTTTCTCGCATTGCGGGACTGGTAGAGCCGAAATAAATCACGCCAAATTGGCTTGGGATTGTGCCTTGTTCAATGATTGGCTGAGGTACTAAATCAGCCGCCACTTTAAATTTCAGCAATAAACGTTCCATGTTGTAAATATAATCAGGGCCTCGCTCGGAATAGCGCGCATAAGGGTCACGAGTTGTACCACGAGTAAAGAAACTACCCTTAGTAGGGTGAGTGCCCGGTAAAGTTCGCCAAGGAATACCATCGCCATCAACATCTTTATAGCGTCCAAAATCTTTTCCTGCTTCTAAATCATCGAATGACATCACCTTACCGCGGTGATAATCTTCTCGCCCATCCCAGGTAAATGGTTTACTTAAACGCTGATTCATCCCAATATCTAAATCGGTCATTAAAAATATAGGGGTTTGCAATAACTCAGCTAAATCGAGTGCAGCAGCAGCTTGCTCAAAGCATTCATATGGATCTTCAGGAAAAAGTAAAACGTGTTTAGTATCGCCATGCGAGGCATAAGCACAAGCGAGTAAATCGGATTGTTGAGTTCTAGTGGGCATTCCCGTAGATGGCCCACCACGCTGCACATCAATGATGACGACTGGAATTTCAGCGAAATAAGCTAAACCAATAAATTCCGTCATCAGTGAAATACCAGGACCCGACGTAGCAGTGAATGCGCGAGCTCCATTCCATGCGGCGCCAATGATAATACCAATTGATGCCAACTCATCTTCAGCTTGAATAATGGCAAAACGATTCTGCCCAGTTTTTTTATCAACCCGAAAACGTTCACAATATTTTTGGAAAGCCTCTGGTACCGAAGAAGACGGCGTAATTGGGTACCATGCGGCAACGGTCGCACCCCCATAAACACAACCTAGCGCAATTGCGCTATTTCCATCAATAAAGATTTGCTCCCCGACCTGATCTTCACGGAGTACTTGAATTCCTAGAGCATCTTTAAAATGCTTTTCAATGTAGTTATAGCCCAAATGAAAAGCTTTAATATTAGAGTCGAGCAAAATTTCCTTACCTTTATATTGCTCAGAAAATAACTTTTCAAAAACTGCGCTATCTACTTTTAATAAAGCAGATAAAGCGCCCACATAAATAATATTTTTAAATAATTGACGTTGGCGAGCATCGGGATAATTGGCATTACTAATTTCGGTTAAGGGCACGCCAATGGTATGCACATCTTTACGAAATTGAGACTCAGGTATCGAGCGTGTTGAATCATAAAAAAGATAACCATTAGGCTCAATTTCCGCGACATCGGCGTCCCAGGTTTGGGGATTCATAGCTACCATGATGTCGACTCCACCGCGGCGCCCTAAATATCCTTTGAAGCAAACGCGCGCCTCATACCAAGTAGGCATCCCCTGAATATTGCTAGGAAAAATATTTCGCGGGCTTACTGGCACACCCATCCGAAGAATCGCTTTTGCAAAGAGCTCATTGGCCGATGCAGAGCCAGATCCATTGACATTGGCAAACTTAATCACAAAATCGTTAATAGCTTCGATGCGCTTCATGCTAACTCTACTGGGAGATTTAATTTTTGATCTCGACATGCTGGACCAGCTTGCGTCGTTTCTAACAAAAATTTCTGCATATCCCATGCGCCAGTTGGGCAGCGTTCGGCACATAATCCGCAGTGCAAACAGACGTCCTCATCTTTAACCATTACCCGACCCGATTTCAGATTTGCCGAAACATAAAGCTCTTGGGTAAGATTATTAGCGGGCGCCTTGAGGCGCAAACGCAGGTCATACTCGTTGCCATTTTCAGTAAAAGTAATGCAATCCATTGGACAGATATCCACACAGGCATCGCACTCAATACAAGTTTCGCGGGTAAAGACCGTTTCAACATCGCAATTTAAACAACGGTTGGCCTCTTTAAATGCTATCGCGGCATCAAAGCCCAATTCCACCTCAACCCGAATATTAGCTAATGCTTTTGCCGCTTCAGCCCAAGGCACTGGAAAGCGTAAATCTACTGACACATCATTGTGATAACTCCACTCATGAATTCCCATTTTTTGTGACATTAAATTAGTCCGGGGAGGCGGTCTTTTATCTGGCGATTCATGATTCAGAAAACGATCAATCGACACTGCTACTTCATGACCATGCGCTACAGCAGTAATAATATTTTTCGGGCCAAATGCTGCATCGCCTCCAAAAAAGACTAGCGGATTGGTTGATTGAAAAGAAATCGTATCTAGCTCTGGCAAGCCATGGCGATTAAATTCAATACCGCAATTAGGCTCAATCCAAGGAAAGGCATTTTCTTGTCCCACAGCCAATAGTACGGTATCGCATTCAATAAAGATATCGGGCTCACCATTAGAGGTTAATTTCCGTTCGCCTTGTTCGTTATAAACCGCTTCCACCACTGCAAACGTCATACCAATTAATTTTCCGTCCTGTACCTCGAAACTTTGCGGCACATGAAAATTAATAATTGGAATGCCTTCATGAATTGCATCCTCTTTTTCCCAAGGCGATGCCTTCATTTCATCAAAGCCACTACGCACAATCACTTTAATATCTGAGCCGCCCAGCCTTTTAGCCGAACGGCAACAATCCATTGCGGTATTCCCGCCGCCTAAAACAATCACTTTTTTGCCGATGCTCGTAATATGGCCAAAAGAAACTGACGCTAACCAATCAATCCCGATATGAATCTGTGCAGCAGCTGCTTGGCGACCTGGTAGGTCTAGGTCTCTGCCCCGGGGAGCGCCAGAGCCCACATAAATGGCATCGAACCCTGCGGCTAACAGAGTATTCATCGAAGTAATGCGCTCTCCACCTTTAAATTGAACACCTAAATCAAGGATATATCCAGTCTCTTCATCAATCACCGATTCGGGCAAACGGAAACGCGGGATTTGCGAACGAATAAAGCCCCCGGCACGTTGCTCACCATCGAATACAGTTACTTCGTAACCTAAGGGCGCTAAATCGCGAGCAACTGTCAAAGATGAGGGGCCGGCGCCAACACAAGCAATGCGTTGACCATTTTTTTTGCCTATCTTAGGCATGCGCGCCCGCACATCGTCTTTGAAGTCAGCAGCAACGCGCTTTAAACGACAAATAGCCACTGGTTCGGGATCATCTCCATTATTCTCTTCCACTCTGCCACGACGACAGGCAGGTTCGCACGGACGGTCGCAGGTTCGGCCCAGAATTCCAGGAAAGACATTCGACACCCAATTAACCATATAGGCATCGGTATATTGACCCTGCGCGATTAGGCGAATATATTCGGGCACAGGGGTGTGGGCTGGACACGCCCACTGGCAGTCGACTACCTTATGAAAATAAGTAGGATTATTAATATCAGTTGCTTTCAAACCTGCCCCCCATTCATGGGTTAATCAAGATTTATTAGCGAATTTACAAATAGCATTATGCTTGCCCATTCTACCCATTTTCTGCGGGTTAAAGTAAAACCTTAACTGGCTTAAACAAGCAAAATATGTCACTCAATCTTGATCTCTGCTTCCTTCCAGCCACACAACTAGCGGAACTAATGCGGACCAAAAAAGTCTCAGTAACGCAGGTAATTCAAGCGCACATAGATCAAATTGAACGCCTCAATCCAACCCTCAATGCCATCGTTACTTTAACTGCAGACTCAGCTATGCAAGAAGCCCGCAGGGCCGACCAACAGGTGGCGGCTGGTGAGCCCATTGGGATCTTGCATGGCTTGCCGGTTGCCCACAAAGACCTCTTTCTTACTAAAGGGGTAAGAACAACTTTTGGCTCCCTTGCTTTCAAAGACTATGTGCCTGAAGTAGATTCATTACCAGTCGAACGGCTTAAAAAAGCCGGCGCTATTAGTCTTGGTAAAACCAATACCCCAGAGTTTGGGGCTGGTAGTCAAACTTTTAATGCGGTATTTGGTGCCACACCAAATCCTTATGATTTGAGCAAAACCTGTGGCGGCTCTTCTGGAGGTGGTGCAGTGGCATTAGCTAGTGGGATGATCGCCCTAGCCGATGGCACCGATTTAGGTGGCTCACTGCGAAATCCAGCGAATTTTTGCAATATTGTGGGCTTACGCCCCTCGGTAGGCCGAGTGCCCAATTGGCCAGATCAACTAGGCTGGTACACCATGAGTGTGGCTGGCCCGATGGCTCGTAATGTTCCCGATTTAGCCTTAGCAATGTCGGCTATGGCAGGTCCGGATGATCGTTCACCCATTGCGCTTGAGGCCCCTGGCACTATTTTTAATCAGCCACTGACACGTGATTTTCGTGGCCTCAAAATCGCCTTTAGCGCTAATTTGGGTGGACTTCCAGTAGAGCCAGCAGTTGCAACCGCTCTAGAGGCATCGCGCTCAGTCTTTGAGGCCTTGGGTTGTGAAGTTATCAATGCCGAACCCAACATTGCTGAAGCCGATGAGATCTTTATGTTGTGGCGCGCTTGGCGCACTGAGCTACGCATTACTCCTTTAATGGCAGAACATGGTGATAAATTTAAAGATACCGTTATTTGGAATGCCGAGCAGGGCCTACCCATTACCGGCCCCCAATTGGCTCGCGCTGAAGCCAAACGCACCGAGCTCTACCACCGCATGCGCGAATTCATGGCGGAATATGAGTTTTTAGTTTTGCCGGTAAATCAAGTGACACCTTTTGCCCTTGACCTCGACTATCCGCGCGAAATCAATGGGATACCGATGCAGACCTATATCGAATGGCAAAAATCACTGTATTTAATTAGCGCTTTAGGCAATCCCGCAATCTCGGTGCCCGCTGGCTTCACCCCAGATGGCTTGCCCGTGGGCATTCAAATTGTCGGGCGCCACCGCGCCGACTTCGGGGTTTTGCAATTAGCGTATGCTTTTGAACAAAGGACGCAATTTGGCTTAAAACGTCCACTCCTATGTTAGTAATCTGGCGTGTTCGTAAAGCTATTGTATAAAATATTACTAATAACTAAAAGCAATGTAATGTAAGTCGTAGCGATGAAAAAAATAATAGGTCAACAATGAGGAGATCATATGAATTTTATAAGTAAAGTTACCTTCGCCAGTATTTTTGCCACACTCAGCGGCATCAATATAGCAACAGCTGCCGACTATCCTGAGAAGCCGATTAAATGGATCGTACCCTACCCACCTGCTGGTACTACCGATGTTTTGGCCCGCATCGTGGCCCAACCCCTAACGCAGATGATAGGGCAGAATGTAGTGGTAGAAAATAAACCTGGGGCTGGCAATAACATTGGCGCCGAGTTTGTCATCAAATCAGCGCCCGATGGATATACGATGTTGCTCGTAAATCCAGCCAATGGAATAAATGCATCGCTCTATAAAACCCTTAATTATAATTTTATCCGCGATATTGCGCCTGTAGCTGGCATTGTGCGTACCCCGAATGTGATGGTTGTCCCACCCTCGCTTCCTGTAAAAACAGTCGCTGAATTCATTGCTTACTGCAAAGCCAATCCTGGCAAAGTGAATATGGCATCCTCGGGTAGTGGCACTTCAGTGCATTTATCAGGCGAACTTTTTAAGTCGATGACTGGCTGTAATATGCTGCATGTGCCATATAAAGGGGCTGGTCCAGCCTTAGTCGACCTGATGGCCGGGCAAGTACAAGTCTTGTTTGATAACTTACCATCCTCTGCTGGCCATATTAAATCAGGCAATCTGCGTGCTTTAGCTGTTACTTCCGCAGCACGTGACCCTTCTTTACCCAATGTACCCACAGTCGCAGAAACTGTTCCCGGGTATGAGGCTACCGCTTGGTTTGGCATAGGGATGCCTAAGGGATCGCCACGCGCAGCCATTGATCGAGTCAATGCCGATGTCAACCGAATTTTAGCTGACCCAAAAATGCGTGAACGGCTGGCCGAGTTAGGTGGCGTACCAATTCCAGGTACACCAGAAGATTTTGGCAAAATTATTGCTGCAGAAACCCAAAAATGGGAAAAGGTGGTGAAATCATCCGGGGCATCAGTTGATTAGCCTGTTGAAAATTCAGGCTAGAATCACGCATCGCAACTAACTAAAGCAACTCATGTCGACCACCCTATTAAAAATTCTGCCACTCATTGCTGCTGGAATTTTGCTATCTGCTTGTGCAAGCCATGAAATTGTCATTAGTTCGGATGAAGTTGCTTCAGTAGCTAAAGCCACGCAAATTAAAACCTCAACAACCGACCAAAGTGTCACTTATATTGGGCCGGAAATTTTCACTGTCGGTGCGGATAATACTAGCGAGCAATTTTGGTTGGTTGCCACTAAAAATTCACATGGGCACGTAAGCTATCGCGCAGTGGGAAAGCTGATTTATTTGAACGGTATGCGTGAATATCAATCTGCGCAAATCGTGAATGGCGCTACTGTGCCATTTAAATCGCTTAATCGAATGGCCGGCCCATGCGGTTCGATGGGTTGTGAATTTGGTGAGGAAGTTTCAATCGAGCTTAGCGAAGAATTCTTAGTGCAAAAAAAGAAAACTGGCTTTGAAATCAATGTAAGTTCCAAAAAAGGCGTTACCAATACCCTCTTCTACTCCATCTCTTATCTAACGGGCTACATGAGCGTACTAGGCAAATAAGATACGCTAAATAAGCGCGCGAGCCTTTTTACCAAAAGGCTCTAGCCTAGTACTTGTATCATGCGCATCCCAGTTAGGTTTACGCAAAGCATAAATAATTAACGGCGTGCTAACAAAAAGAATGGTGCCTGTTAATAATATAGCCAAATAAACTAGCGGGCTGCCAATTATAATTTGCGCCGGTGGGAAAAGTGAAATGCAAAAAGCCATGATGGTGCTTAATAAGCCTGTACCAGCACATAACCATAAGCCAACTTTCCCTCCAGGAATTTTGAATGGGCGCTTAATATTGGGTTGGGAATAACGTAAGTAAATACAGGCGCTAAACATCAATATATAAATAATTAAATACACCGAACTGGCTAGCTGAGTCAGTATCTGAAATACAGCTTGTACTGTTGGCAAAATTGCAAATGCAATGACTAAAAAAGTCACAATTAAACCTTGTAATAACAAAATATGGCTGGGTACATTGCGTTGGTTAAGCCGATGAAACCAGGGCGGTAAATAACCGGCTCGCCCAATCACTACCAATGCAGATGAAGGACCAGCAAGCCATACTGTCAGCTGGCCAATAATACCAAGCACTAGCGCAAAAGCGACTAATGGGCCTGCCCAAGGAATGCCATAAAAATGAAAGAAATCGTCAAAGGCGATCAACAGGCTTTGGGTCAAATTAATTTTTGCCACAGGAATCATCAAACTTAGCGCAAGCGTTGTAAGAATAAAAATAGCCACAATAAATATTGCTGATACGGCAATTGCTATAGGGTAATTTTTCTGCGGATTAGCGGTATCCCGAATATGCACCGCACTCATTTCAATACCGGCATAGTCAAGAAAAACTGCTGTCGCCAATACTAGGCTACTAAAGCCTGTAAATTGAGGCACTAGATGATCTATCCCCAGTTTGATTTGCGCTGGATTTCCTTGGGCTAAATACAGAAAACCAAGCAGAATCAAAATTAAACTTGGAATAATCGTACCAATAAGCCCACAGGCCACCGAAATCGTAGAGGAGGTTTTAATACCCCGCATAGCGGCAACTATAGCCAACCAAAAAATAAAGAGGATGGCAATAACAGTATCTACTCGATTTGAGGCAAGTGCAGCGTCGATGGTTAAATTAGGATTAATGTAAGCGAGCGAAACCCAAGCAAAAGTCAGCATCGTAGGGAAAAAGATAGTGCTATTTCCCCACTGTAGAAAAATTGCCACAAAACCCCAACGCGGGCCAAATGCTTCACCAACCCAGCGAAATACCCCCCCCTGCTCTGGCCAACTAGTCGCAAGTTCGGCGGCCACAAAAGAAATTGGCAGCAAAAAAAATAGGGCAGCAAAAAGATAATAAAAAATGGCGCTAAAACCATATTCGGCCTGAGCGGCAATACCCGTTAAATCAAAGACCGCAATAACGTTGATTGTTGCTAAAGAAATAATGCCTAACTTAATGCCAGCCATGATCTTTTCATTTGATAGCCCATGTCCTGCGTAATCATGAGCAAGACAGCATTTGATGTGACAGATAAATCTGCTTGGTGCCGACGGCGAGACTCGAACTCGCACAGCCTAAGCCACTACCCCCTCAAGATAGCGTGTCTACCAATTTCACCACGTCGGCATAGTACAAAATTACTGAACAACTAAAATTTTACAGCTTCCTATCAAAATAGGAATTACTTAGGTACTACTGGCTTACCGGCATCTTTAGCTGCGGCTGGCTCAGCTACTTGCGCAGGAGCTGCAGCATTTTTTGCTGGGATCGCTGGAGTTGCATTTGGAGCAGCTGGTGCTATTGGCGCAGGCGCTTCGCCAGCCGCAGGTAGCGTAGACCCCGAGAGTACACCAGGTACGGTAGTTTTTTTATTGCCTACCCAAGTAAGGCCTAAAGTACTTAAGAAAAATACGGTGGCAAAAATAGCAGTGGCATGCGAGAGGAAATTAGCTGAGCCACTAGCACCAAAGACACTTCCTGAAGCCCCAGAGCCAAAAGCGGCGCCCATATCAGCACCCTTCCCCTGTTGTAACAAAACTAAAACAATCACGCTTACGGCAGAAACTATCTGCAATACGGTTAATAGAGTTAAAAGCCATTCCATACTAAATCTCCAATAAAATATTTACGCTCTGCAAATTGCAAGAAAATCTTGTGCTATTAAGGATGCGCCGCCCACTAAAGCGCCATCGATATCAGGCATGACAAATAGCTCAGCGGCATTATCAGGCTTAACACTACCGCCATATAAAATCCCAATATGAGAGGCTACGTCCTCATTAAATTCAGCCAATTGATAACGAATGGCTCGGTGCATATCTTGCGCTACCTGTGCTGTAGCTACTTTACCGGTACCTATAGCCCAAACCGGCTCATAAGCAATTAACGAGTCGACAAAGCGATCTTGCAAAACTGCAACTTGCCGAGCAATTTGTGAGCGCACCACTTCTTCTGCTCTACCTGAATTACGTTCATCAGCAGTTTCACCAACACAAATAATCGGGGTTAAACCATTATCTAAAGCCAGCAAGGCTTTCTCCGCAACTTGCTCATCGGTTTCATGGTGTAACTCACGTCGCTCGGAATGGCCAACAATGACATAAGAGCAGGTAAGCTCTGCTAACATTGGAGCAGAAACTTCGCCAGTATAGGGTCCATCGAGATGGGTTGATACGTCTTGTGCACCTAAACTGAGGCCAGCTACACCGCCCGTGCGAATCAACTCTGCACATTGCGCCAAATAGGGAAATGGTGCACATACTGCATAACGGCGACCCGAAGGCATGCCTTTTCCCATGGTGCGACACACCTCCTGAAACCAGGCTTGATTACGGCTAAAACTACCGTACATTTTCCAATTAGCAACAATAATCAGTGGACGCATATGCTTAATTAAGCCGTGAGAATAATTTTGCCCACATGCTCGCTAGATTCCATTAAGCGATGGGCATCGGCAGCATCATTCATGCTGAAGGTTTTATAAATCACGGGCTTTAATTGGCCACCATTTAGTAAAGGCCAAATTTGCGTATACAAGGCTTGCGCAATTTGCTTTTTAAAAGCTATCGGTCTAGGACGCAAAGTAGAGCCTGTAATAGTTAAGCGCCGACGTAGAATTTGTCCAGTATTGACTTCCGCTTTTGAACCGCCTTGAATGGCAATAATCA
>CANKKB010000012.1 GCA_947482555.1 Burkholderiaceae bacterium
CGCTCCATAACGTGAACTCCTTTCATGATCTAATCTAACCACAACTAATGAGACGATTGTACGAATGAACCGTAGTTTCTACATAATTATGGCGGCACAGTTTTTTTCATCACTGGCCGACAATGCCTTGCTTATTGCCGCAATTGCGCTTTTGGCTCAATTACACGCGCCGGCTTGGATGACGCCATTGCTGAAATTATTTTTTGTTCTTTCCTATGTCGTCCTTGCTGCATTTGTCGGCGCTTTTGCTGATTCCCGCCCCAAGGGCAACGTGATGTTCATTACCAATACAGTCAAATTTATTGGTTGCGTAGCCATGTTATTTGGTAGCCACCCTTTATTATCTTATGCCATCGTTGGTTTGGGTGCAGCAGCCTACTCGCCAGCTAAATATGGAATTTTAACTGAGCTACTACCTCCCGAAAAATTAGTTGCCGCCAATGGCTGGATTGAAGGCTTAACAGTCAGTTCAATTATTTTGGGCACTGTATTGGGCGGCATCTTAATTAGTCATACTGTTTCTACAGATTTACTCAGCTTCGATATGCCCCTGGTTACCACGTCAGTTGATACACCAGCCGAATCAGCGATTTTGGTCATTATGCTCATTTATGTTATTGCCGCCTTAATCAATCTGCGGATTCCCGATACCGGCATTAAATATCGTGCGCAAAAAACGAATCCCATTGAACTCGTAGTCGATTTTGCGAAATGCTTTAAAACCCTCTGGAATGATCGCTTGGGGCAAATTTCCCTAGCCGTAACGACATTATTTTGGGGCGCAGGCGCAACCTTGCAATTTATTGTTTTGAAATGGGCGCAAGTTGCATTGAACATGAATCTGTCGCAGGGTGCAATTTTGCAGGCCATCTCTGCTTTTGGAGTGGCTGGTGGCGCAGTATATGCGGCTTGGAAGGTTCCCCTCAAACAATCTTTGCGCGTCTTGCCTCATGGTATTGCCATGGGCTTAGTAGTCTGCACCATGGCTTTTTATAACGCCGATATGCTGCCTGCTACGAGCATCTTGCAAATTGGCAAATTAAATATCACCCTCAATTTAGTACCACCCTATTTATTATTAATTTTAGTAGGCTGGTTAGCGGGCTATTTTGTTGTGCCGATGAATGCACTTTTACAGCATCGCGGTCATGTACTCATGTCGGCGGGCCATTCTATTGCCGTGCAAAACTTTAATGAAAATTTATCAGTCTTAGGGATGTTATCAATTTACGCAATATTAATTTGGCTCGATGTGCCAGTGCCAATCATGATTGTTGGCTTCGGCATTAGCGTCAGCCTGATTATGTGGCTAGTCATTCGTCGACATGCAGCCAATCAAGCCGAATATGATTCATTGCATTTAATTGGCGAAGCCAAGCACTGAAGCGAGCCAATTGGCAGGTGCTGTAATTATCCCTTGCTAACTACAAATTATGTAATACCGAGTGAGCCAAAAGTAAGTCATTCCAAAGTAAGGCTTTGTCTTGTGGGCGAGCGAGTAAATGCGCCAAATCAAAGCTGGCAATTAAAGGAATTTCGAAAGCCTGCTTACTGGTATCACTCGTCAGCGTGAGAACGATTTCGCGGAGTTGCGGAAGGGATTCTTTCTCACCACTTAGGCTTTGCGCGGCACCTGCACCGAAGGCAACTGCAACCAATGGGTAATCTGGAGCTGAAGTTGCAATGGGGTCTAGCAACTGTTTGCCATCAAACCGATGCCAGCGCCATTCATGCACATTTAAACCTAAAACACGCAGACATTGGTTAAATAAGATCGCCTCATCACCCGCTACAGGTTTGCCAAAAAACCACCATTGAAATTGTGGCTCTGCTTGAGCGGTTACCTTAGTGGTATTAGTTGTCGTCATTTGCTGCTCAGACTCAGTAGGAAGTGAAGTCGGCGCCATTGTATCCCGCGCAAGCCACTCAGATATACCCATTTCTTTTAAGTAAGCAGAGCGTGCGTGAGTCATAGGGTATCCATCTTAAGCGATTTTGCTAGCACGTGAGCATCTTCGCGCTCTCCAGATTCTGGATCTAGTGGGTAATATTGCTTTCTTTTTCCAATCAGCGTAAAGCCTAATTTTTCATAGAGTTTGATGGCAGCTATATTACTTGGACGCACCTCCAAGATAATGCGCTGGCAATGGCTTTGCCGCGCGATATTTTCAACTGAAGCCATTAATCGTACGCCAACGCCTTGGCGACGAACAAGGGGGTTCACCGTTATATTTAAAAGATGTAACTCATCCACCCCTGGAAATAAAATGAAATAGGCTATTAAATCGCCACTATCTTCGTTCTCGATGCAATAGGCCCAATGTCCTGCCGCCAATGAATCAGTAAAATTACCTCGCGTCCACGGATGTAAGTGTGACTCGATTTCAAGAACAAAGACGCGCTCTATGTCATCAATTTCCATGGCTCGAAAAACAAAATTAGCCATACTTTTTTCTACCGCAGGCATTCTACTGAGCAGCTAAAGGGGATGTCTTACCAGCCCGTTCAGCGCTAGTGAAAGCAACCTTATCTCTGACATACAAGGGTTCTAACAAACGTATATCGTGCTGCGCACCTGCAGCAAGCTGTTGTCTGGCGCAAGCTAAAACACCTAATGCATTCGCACTAATTTCGCTTAAGGCAAGTGCTTGCACAGCAGCACTACAGAGATTAACGCCACTACCAACTACCCAATTGATTTTCTCCAGCGCTATATCGTCCGGTAACGCTAATTGGGGTGCAGATATACGCACAGGCAAACTATCTTGAAGGCGGTATCTCGCCCAATAAACTTCGCCCATCCGTGCATCTAAAATGACTAACAATTCCTTATCGTTGTTACCCTGTAAGTCCATCTGTAAAACTGCTTGCGTTGCAATACTATCTAAACTGATCACCGATAAAACAGGTAAATTTGCGCCCAAGGCTAAGCCTTGTGCACATGCAATTCCTAGGCGCACCCCCGTAAAGGCACCAGGACCAATATCCACTGCAATGGCGTCTACATCTGCTAATGTCAATTGGGCTTCCTCGAGAAGGGTATTTACCCAAGGCAATAAATACAAACTTGCGGTCGATCCCACCTGCTCATGGCGCTGTAAAACTGCGCGCTGATTCACAGCGAGGGCAACAGAACACCAAGTGCTTGAAGTTTCAATTGCTAATATCGTCATGAGTAAGCCATTAGGCGGCTGTAGCGAAAGACTGGATAAGCTCAGGTGGGGCCTGTACTAACTCGATTAAAACGCCTTCCCCGCTAAAAGGAAATTCATCATTCGCTTTAGGATGAATAAAAATAATGTCATGACCGCCGGCACCTGCACGAATACCGCCTGGAGTAAAGCGTAAGCCATGGGCTTCAAGCCATTGCACTGCCAAAGGCAAATCGTCTACCCATAGACCAATATGATTTAAAGGGGTATTTTGAACTGCAGGCTTTTTATCGACATCGAGCGGTTGCATTAAATCAACTTCAACTTCATGGCTACCACTGCCAATTGCACAAATATCTTCATCGACATTTTCACGCGCTGAAATATAGTTACTCTTGAATTGCAATCCTAACAAATCAAGCCAGAGGTGCCGCAGTTTATTTTTATCGGCGCCGCCAATAGCAATTTGTTGTACGCCTAAAATACGGAATGGGCGTTGACTTGAAGTAAGCATAGCTGTTTTCTCAATTATCAATTAAAGCCATTATTCAAACCGCATGATTAGTTGATCTACTGACAAACTATCGCCCTGCTTTACTAACAGCTCAGCAACAATGCCATCATGCGCAGCCAGCAAAGTATTTTCCATTTTCATTGCCTCAATCGCTGCCAACTTTTGTCCCGCAATAACCTTTTCCCCTACTTTAACGGTAAGTTGAGTCAATAAGCCTGGCATTGGCGACAAGAGCATTTTAGAAGTATCTGGTAAAGCCTTAATTGGCATGCGTTTTTGCATTTCGCTACCAAAGGGGCTTAATACCATACAGGCATACTGCGCACCATCTAAAACCAAATGGTACCCAACCCCACGCCGCTCAACTTGCGCAGTTATTTTACGTGTGCCATTAATGGTAGCGTGCAAACAAATCATCCCTGGGCGCCAATGACTAGCTATATCGTAGCGACTTAAGCCATTAGGGCCATCTACATAGACCGTATATACGCCCTCTTTTAGCTCAATGCGAGTCGGTAAATTACAGGGATCATCGATTGCTCCTACGCGTTTATTAGTCACGACTACAAAACGTTTAGCAATCACCATTTCATGGCCAACCAATTGACCATCAATCAGTTGAATATGCTCTAGATAGCGATGGCGCATAAAGGTCGCTAAGGCGGCAAAAAGATAGGGGTCATGAGGTTGAACTGAATCAGGATGAAAACCGTCAGGGTATTCCTCGGCAATAAAGCCAGTGTTGAAGTCGCCAGTAATAAATCTTGGGTGCTGAAATAAAGCGGCTTGAAATGGAATGGTCGAATGAATGCCGCGAATTACAAATTCATTTAAAGCACTACGCATTTTTTCAATCGCTTCTTGCCGATTAGCGCCATGAACAATGAGCTTAGCAATCATTGAGTCGTAATACATTGGTATTTCACCGCCCTCAAAAACGCCGGTATCAACTCGGACACCATTAGTCGCCTCAGGTGGCCGATATTTCACTAAGCGTCCGGTAGAAGGTAAAAAATTGCGAAATGGATCATCGGCATTAATGCGACATTCCATTGCCCAACCGTTGAGTTGAATTTCTGCTTGCGTAAAGGCTAGTTTTTCGCCCGCCGCAACCCGAATCATTTGCTCAACTAAATCAAGCCCGGTAATCGCTTCAGTCACAGGATGCTCTACCTGTAAACGGGTATTCATTTCTAAGAAATAAAATGATTGATCAGCGCCAACGACAAATTCAACCGTACCGGCAGACTGATATTGCACTGCCTTTGCTAAAGTAACTGCTTGTTCGCCCATGGCCTTGCGGGTTGCAGCGTTAATAAATGGTGATGGCGCCTCTTCGATGACCTTTTGATGGCGACGTTGAATCGAGCATTCCCGTTCCCATAAGTACACAACATTGCCATAAGCATCGCCCAGAATTTGAATTTCAATATGGCGTGGCTCAACCACAAATTTTTCAATAAATACGCGATCATCACCAAAATTATTGGCAGCTTCGGTTTTGCAGGTTACAAATCCCGTCAGCACTTCCGCATCATTGTTAGCAACCCGCAGACCTTTACCGCCACCACCAGCAGAGGCTTTAATCATTATTGGGTAACCAATGTCTTGGGCAATTTTTACTGCTTCTTCGGGACTTTCAATCACCTCGTTATAGCCTGGAATGGTATTTACATGCGCAGCTAAAGCCAGTTTTTTAGAGGCAATTTTGTCACCCATTGCGGCAATCGCAGGAAATTTTGGACCAATAAAAGTAATGCCCTCAGCTTCCACGCGCTCAGCAAATTCTGCATTCTCTGATAAAAATCCGTACCCCGGATGAACTGCATCAGCACCGGTATCTTTACAGGCCTGAATAATCCGCTCAATTAATAAATAGGATTCGCGTGATGGTGCCGGGCCAATAAATACAGCTTCATCCGCCATCCGTACATGCCTGGATTCGCGATCTGCAGCGGAGTAAACAGCTACTGTTTTAATGCCCATGCGCTGCGCGGTGCTGATTATCCGACACGCAATTTCGCCACGATTTGCAATTAATATTTTCTTAAACAGATTCATTGTCATCTTCAATTTACCTTGCCCTTAGAGCGGAATGTTGCCATGCTTACGCGTCGGATTCTCTAATACTTTATTTTTTAGCATCATGAGCGAGCGAGCAATTCGTTTACGACTTTCGTGAGGCAAAATGACATCATCTATATAACCGCGCCGCCCTGCGACAAAGGGATTGGCAAATTTTGTTTTGTATTCAGCTTCGCGCGCATTAATTTTATTGGGATCGCCTTTTTCCTCGCGAAAAATAATTTCTACCGCACCTTTTGGTCCCATCACCGCAATTTCTGCTGAGGGCCAGGCGAAGTTCACATCACCGCGTAAATGTTTTGAAGCCATCACATCATAGGCGCCACCATATGCTTTGCGGGTAATTAAAGTAACTTTTGGCACTGTACAATCGGCATAGGCATAAAGTAACTTAGCACCATGCTTAATAATGCCGCCATACTCTTGAGCGGTTCCCGGCATAAAACCAGGCACGTCTACTAAGGTCACAATGGAGATATTAAAAGCATCACAAAAGCGCACAAACCGCGCTGCCTTTATCGACGATTTAATATCCAAACAGCCCGCCAAAACTAAGGGTTGGTTAGCCACAATACCAATCGTTTGACCTTCCATTCGCGCAAAGCCAATGATGATATTTTTTGCAAAATCGGGTTGCAATTCAAAAAACTCACCATCATCAGCAATTTTTCGAATTAATTCGTGCATATCGTAAGGTTGATTTGGATTAGCTGGTACTAGGGTGTCGAGTGAATAATCGGGCTCCTCATTGCGTTTAGCCGAGCGCACAATAGGCGGCTTTTCACGATTAGAGAGGGGTAAATAATTAAAAAACCGACGTAGCATCATGATGGCTTCGACATCATTTTCAAAAGCTAAATCGCAAACTCCCGAAACTGTTGAGTGAGTTAAAGCCCCACCTAATTCTTCAGCGCTCACATCTTCATGCGTAACGGTCTTCACTACTTCAGGGCCCGTCACAAACATATACGAACTATCTTTGACCATAAAAATAAAATCTGTTAATGCTGGCGAGTAAACGGCGCCGCCTGCACAAGGCCCCATAATGAGTGAGATCTGAGGAATGACACCGGAAGCAGTTACATTGCGTTGAAAAATTTCTGCGTATCCCCCTAAAGAGGCTACGCCCTCTTGAATTCGGGCTCCGCCAGAATCATTTAAGCCAATGACAGGGGCACCTACTTTCAACGCTTGATCCATAATTTTGCAAATTTTTTCGGCGTGCGCCTCAGATAAAGAACCTCCAAGCACCGTAAAGTCTTGTGAAAATACAAATACCAAACGCCCATTAATCATGCCGTAACCTGTCACTACGCCATCGCCAGGAACAGTTTGATCTCCCATACCAAAATCGTTGCAGCGATGCTCGACAAACATATCCCACTCTTCAAAACTACCAGCATCTAGCAATAACTCAATTCGTTCACGCGCTGTTAGCTTGCCTTTAGCGTGTTGCGCTTGAATGCGTTTTTGGCCGCCTCCTAAACGTGCGAGTTCGCGCTTAGCAGCGAGTTGTTCAATAATTTCTTGCATAAAAATTCCTTAATAAAGGTTTATTTTGCTAACAATTCAAGTAAGCGCCGTGCTGCCACCGAGGCTGCCATAGTGCCTTGATTAACTGCAGCAGCCATTTCGGGTAATAAGGCTTGCACTGCAGCGTGCTCACGAAAGCCGGCCTTGAGCCCGGCATCAATCCGTTCCCACATCCAGGCCCCAGCTTGCGCTTGCCGTCGAGCCTGTAACTTTCCATTCGCGGTTTGTAACTGCTGAAAAAGCTGAATATGTATCCATAACTCTGGCACCCCTTGACTGAGAAGCGCACTCATTGTCATCACACGGGGGTGCCACGCTTCTTTCAGATGGGTTGCATGGTCAGGATTTCCCTGAAACCCCAATAAACGCAAAGAGCTAGTAATAAAGGCTTGGGCCCGCATTGCAGCATCAGGATCTATATCAGCCTTATTGATCACGATTAAATCTGCCAATTCCATCACGCCTTTTTTAATCGCCTGTAAATCATCGCCCGCATTCGGTAATTGCAACAATAAAAATAAATCAGTCATCCCAGCGACGGCAATTTCACTTTGACCAACCCCAACGGTCTCAACGATAACCACATCATGACCAGCTGCCTCAGCTACCAATAAGGCTTCACGGGTCTTTTCAGCCACACCACCTAGCGTGCCAGAAGAAGGGCTAGGACGAATAAAGGCCTGCTCATGTACCGATAATTTTTCCATGCGGGTTTTATCGCCCAAGATCGATCCACCCGATAAACTCGACGAAGGGTCAATCGCTAAAACGGCTACGCGGTGACCCTGCTCAATGAGATATAAGCCTAGGGTTTCGATTAAGGTCGACTTTCCTACACCAGGAACACCCGAAATACCCAGGCGAAATGAGCGACCAGTGTGCGGTAACAACGCATTTAAAATGTCGTCAGCTCTCGCGCGATGATCAACACGAGTCGATTCCAATAAGGTAATCGTTTTAGCTAGAGCACGACGCTGCGCGGCACTTGGCGGCGCAATAATAGCGTCGACTAAAGCTTGATCGGCAGCCAGCAGCGAAGAATTGGCAGACATGATGTCTTAAGTTAAGCTCTGCCGAATTTGCTCAAGTATGTCTTTAGCTGATGCAGGTATTGGCGTGCCTGGCCCATATATACCCTTCACGCCGGCTTCATACAAAAATTCATAATCTTGCTTCGGAATGACCCCACCTACAAACACAATGATGTCGCCACCACCAAGTCTTTTTAGTTCCTCAATAATGGCAGGTACCAAGGTTTTATGACCCGCTGCTAAAGTTGAAATGCCTAAGGCATGCACATCATTCTCAATTGCTTGCCGAGCACATTCTTCGGGCGTTTGAAATAAAGGGCCAATATCAACATCAAAGCCTAAGTCGGCAAAGGCTGTGGCTACTACTTTAGCCCCGCGATCATGGCCATCTTGTCCCAGTTTGGCAATCATGACACGGGGTCGTCGCCCCACGTCTTTAGCAAATTGATTAATTTCAACTTTTAGTTTATCCCAGCCCTCGGCTGAGTCGTAAGCAGCTGCATACACTCCGGTCACCTTTTGCGTATCGGCGCGATGGCGCCCGTAAACTTGTTCTAAAGCGTCAGAAACTTCGCCAACAGTGGCGCGTAAGCGCACTGCATCAACTGCTAAAGCCAATAAATTACCTGAATTTTCTTCAGCCGCCTTGGTTAATGCAGTCAACGCCAATACAACCTTAGCATTATCGCGTTTGGCTTTTACGCTTTTTAGGCGCTCAATTTGATTATTACGAACTTTATCGTTATCAATAATCAAAACATCAACTAAGTCTTCTTCAGACAATTGATATTTATTTACACCTACGATGACATCGGCACCTGAATCTATTTTGGCTTGTTTCTCAGCAGCAGCGGCTTCAATTTTCAGTTTTGCCCAACCGCTCTCAACTGCTTTAGTCATCCCACCGAGTGCATCGACCTCTAAAATAATCTCCCAGGCCTTATCAGCCATTTCTTGGGTCAAACTTTCCATTAAATAAGATCCAGCCCAAGGATCGATTACGTTACTTATATGCGTTTCTTCCTGCAAAATTAATTGCGTATTACGCGCAATACGGCTCGAGGTTGCCGACGGTAAGGCAATGGCTTCATCAAAAGAGTTGGTATGTAATGATTGGGTACCACCAAAAATTGCTGCCATAGCTTCAACCGTAGTGCGCACTACATTGTTGTATGGGTCTTGCTCGGTTAACGACCAACCTGAAGTCTGGCAATGCGTTCGGAGCATCAATGACTTCTGATTTTTAGGATTAAATTCTTTCATCATGCGCCACCACAATAAGCGCGCCGCTCTTAACTTAGCCACCTCTAAATAAAAGTTCATGCCAATGGCAAAAAAGAACGATAAGCGCCCAGCAAAACCATCAATATCGAGACCTTTAGCCAATGCAGTTTTGACATACTCTTTTCCGTCGGCCAAAGTAAAAGCCAACTCTAGAACTTGATTGGCCCCCGCCTCCTGCATGTGATAGCCCGAAATAGATATCGAATTAAATTTCGGCATGTGCTTGGTGGTGTACTCAATAATGTCACCAATAATACGCATCGATGGTTCAGGTGGATATATATAGGTATTACGCACCATGAACTCTTTTAATATATCGTTTTGAATCGTGCCAGATAATTCCGCCTGACTCACACCCTGCTCTTCCCCAGCAACAATGTAGCCTGCCAAAATAGGTAGTACGGCACCATTCATTGTCATCGACACGGAAACTTTATCCAGCGGAATTCCGTCGAATAAAATTTTCATGTCTTCAACTGAATCGATTGCTACCCCAGCCTTGCCGACATCACCAGTTACACGAGGATGATCTGAGTCATAGCCACGATGCGTGGCTAAATCAAACGCAACTGAAACACCTTGACCGCCGGCAGCCAGCGCCTTGCGATAAAAGGCATTCGATTCTTCGGCAGTTGAAAAACCGGCGTATTGGCGAATCGTCCACGGTCGTACCGAGTACATCGTGGCTTGGGGGCCGCGTACAAAAGGCTCAAAACCCGGCAATGAATTTGTAAACGGGAGATCACGTGTGTCGGCATCGGTATATAGGGCCTTAATGTAAATCCCATCGGGGGTTTGCCACCCGAGTTGATCGACCTTACCCGCAGGTGCCGACTTTTCAGCTAGCTTTTGCCAATCATCTAGCTTATTTTTAGCCAGTTCAGGCCAAGCACTAACCTTAGGTTTTGATGGTTTGCGATCTTTACTCATTAATGGCTCCTATTTAGCCTTTTTTTGATTAAAGCAACTTATACAGTAATTGTGCTTGACAAATGCGGTAATGTCTAGCTATTGTATACATAATTATGAATACAAAAATGAATTCAAGGCCATTGTATGAGGAAGTTGCCGAGCGACTAAGAACCCAGATCTTTGCCCACGACTTTGCCCCAGGAAGCTGGCTAGACGAGCAAAGCCTGGCGGAACAGTATGGAATTAGCCGTACCCCCATGCGGGAAGCCATTAAAGTGCTGGCTGCCGAAGGTTTAATAACCATGAAGTTGCGACGCGGTGCTTATGTAACCGAGGTAAATCAAACCGATTTAGCCCAAATCTTTACTGTTCTTTCGCTTTTAGAAAGTGAAGCTGCCAAAACTGCTGCCCTTAACGCCAGTGAAAGTGACCTCAATCGCTTAGATGATTTACATTTAAAGCTTGAAAAAGCCGCGGCCGATCGTGATTTAGAACAATTTTTTGAAATAAACGTGCGGTTTCATGATCTTTTACTTGAAATTACCGCCAACCCATGGATGACGGGAGTCATTACCGATTTACGTAAGGTTCTTAAGCTACAGCGACGCAATTCCTTGGATCAAACAGGCCGCTTACAGAATTCATTACTAGAGCATCGCGACATCTTAAAGGCCATTTTGCAACGCGATGGTGAGTTAGCTGCTAAGTCAATGCGTGCGCATTTAGCACAAGGCCTGGTGGCTAGTCGCTAAAAGAGATTTTGTCAGCCCAAAAAATTAGGCGGCAAGACCGGTTATTTTTTTACGACTAAAGGGCCGGGCAAGGAAGCTAAATAAGCAGCGATATTCCGTATTTGTGGGTCCGTCAATCCTTTGGCCTGAGAACCCATCACAGCATTTTTTCGCCCATAGTTAGCATTAGTCTCAACTTGGTACGAGCGTAAAGCGTAATATAAATAATCTTCATGCTGTCCGGCTAGCCGGGGATAAGTAGGTGCAATCGAGCTGAAGTAATCAGCGCCGTGGCAGGAAGCGCAATTGCGTTCAGCAACTAATTTTTTACCGCTCTCAATATCAGCTGCAGAGGCCAAGCCAATGCTTGCAATTAGAAAAAGGCAAATAACTGTAAATTTCATAAACAAACCTTTAAACCAAAATTACTTCAAGGAATTAATTGGGGAACTACTATTTTGGGCGGCATAGTATTCGCCAATATCGACCATATCCTGATCAGACAAGCTAGCAGAGATGGCACGCATAGTGGGGTGTTTGCGCTCACCTTTTTTATAGGCCTGCAAAGAACTGGCAATATAAGCCGAATTTTGCCCCCCTATTTTGGGTACGTGATAGACCAAGGGGTAATCAGCACGGTAATCAGGAATTGCGTGACAGCCTGAACACAGCCATACTTTAGCTTTACCAGCTTCAGGAGAGCCTTTAAGATCTTGTGCTTGCGCGGTAAAACTCAGACTCATACCAGCAAAATAAATCCCGCCCAATAAAAGCATTAAAGGATTCAGTGGCTTAGGGGAGAATGGCTTAGCAGCGGATAATTTATTCATGAAAAAAATACACAAAGTCGGTTTTGAATTGCTAAGAGTATAACGGACTAGGCGCACTACCCCCTTGATCCCCATGCCATTCCTAGGCAAAATGGCAGGACCCCATCTCCATTAAAGTGATTTTAAATGAAACCAGCCCAACCCATCTCGCCCCCTACCTTTTCAGGTTCGAGCACCTATATCGCCACAGCAGACCTTAAGCTGGCAGTAAATGCAGCCCTAACCTTACAACGCCCCCTTTTAATCAAAGGTGAGCCAGGCACAGGCAAAACGATGTTGGCCGAAGAGGTAGCTCAAGCTTTAGGCATGCCGCTTTTACAGTGGCATATTAAATCTACTACTAAAGCACAGCAAGGGCTCTATGAGTATGATGCCGTAAGCCGCTTGCGCGACTCACAACTAGGCGATGCCAAAGTAAATGACATACGCAACTACATTATTAAAGGGGTGCTCTGGCAAGCTTTTGAAGCTGAAGAGCCCACGGTCTTATTGATCGATGAGATCGATAAAGCCGACCTTGAGTTTCCAAATGATCTACTGCGGGAAATTGACCGCATGGAGTTTTATGTTTACGAAACCCGGGAACTTATTCGGGCCAAGCATCGCCCTTTAGTCATCATTACCTCAAATAATGAAAAAGAACTGCCCGACGCATTTTTGCGCCGCTGTTTCTTTCATTACATTGCTTTTCCAAACGCTGAAACAATGCGCAACATAGTTGCAGTCCATCACCCAAATCTACAAGCAGAATTACTGGCTGCTGCTCTCCAGTCCTTTTATCAAATCCGGGCATTACCTGGACTGAAGAAAAAACCGTCAACCTCAGAACTAATCGATTGGTTAAAACTTCTTTTAGCAGAAGGGACCTCGCCAGAAGCGCTTTATCAAAGCGAGGAGAACGTCTTAATCCCTCCATTGCATGGCGCCTTACTCAAAAATGAACAAGACTTACAATTATTTGAGCGCTTAGTATTAATGAATCGGAACCACCGCTAACGTGTTAATTGATTTTTTCTTCCAATTAAAAAAAGCCAAAATACCAGTCTCAATATTGGAATTTCTTACTTTGCTTGAAGCGTTAAAGCAGGGGGTGATACCACCTTCGATCGATGCATTTTATCAACTTGCCCGCATCACTTTAATCAAGGATGAACAGTATTTCGATCGCTTTGATCAAGCCTTCGGAGCTTATTTTCAAGGTATCGAAAATATCATTGCCCTACAACCTGAAATTCCGCTCGCTTGGCTCGAAAAACAATTACAACGGGTATTAACTGCTGAAGAAAAAGCAGCCTTACAAAAATTAGGCGGTCCCGAGGCTTTAAAAAAACGCTTAGCCGAACTGATGCAAGAGCAAAAAGGTCGACATGAAGGTGGTAAAAAATGGATTGGCACCGGCGGGTCGTCACCTTTTGGACATGACGGCTATCATCCCGAAGGCATGCGTATCGGCGGTGTCAGCGCCGGCAATCGTTCTGCTATTAAGGTATGGGAAGCGCGCGAGTTTAAAGACTATGACAGTGATTTAGCGCTCAGCTCTCGCAATATTAAGATCGCCTTACGCCGCTTACGCCGCTTTGCCAGGACTGGTTCAGCGCTCGAATTTGATTTAGACAAGACCATCCACTCTACCGCTGCTAATGCAGGCATGCTGGATATTAAAATGCGTCCAGAACGCCATAACCAAGTGAAGGTGTTATTACTCATGGATGTTGGTGGCTCGATGGACGATCACATTGCTCGCGTTTCTGAATTATTTTCGGCTGCCAAAAGTGAATTTAAGCATTTGGCCCATTTTTATTTTCATAATTGTGTTTATGAGCGCTTGTGGCAAAGCAATCGCCGCAGGCACGATCAAATATCAGCTACCCAAAATATCATCAACACTTACTCATCTGATTACAAGCTCATTTTTGTGGGTGATGCCACGATGTCGCCTTATGAAATACTTTCCCCGGGGGGTTCAGTTGAGTTTGATAACCGCGAATCAGGCGCTGCATGGCTAAAGCGATTACTTAATCATTTTCCGCATTACGCATGGCTGAACCCCGAGCCTGAAGCTGTTTGGCAATATCGGCAGTCCATTGAAGTAGTGCAAAATCTAGTGCAAGGTCGAATGTATCCAGTAACATTGGCTGGACTCGAGAGCGCTATGCGCCAACTATCAAAATAATATTTAAATGTAAAGGTCCTCATGTCTAGTTCTTTAATCGATACTCGCTTACAAGCTCTCGACATTCAATTACCGGCTGTTGGTGCGCCGGCAGCTGCCTACGTCATGGCAGTACAAACAGGTCAATTGGTATTTCTTTCGGGCCATATTGCTAAACGCGATGGCAAGCCCTGGGTTGGTAAGTTAGGCATGGATATGGATACCGATAGCGGTAAAGCTGCGGCCCGAGCCATTGCTATCGATTTAATGGCCACCCTCAAAGCGCAAGTGGGCTCCCTTGATCGCGTCAGGCGCATCGTGAAGGTAATGGGCTTAGTCAACTCAAGCGATACCTATACCGACCAGCACTTAGTCATTAATGGCTGCTCGGAATTGCTCTTTGCGGTTTTCGGCGCTGCTGGGCAGCACGCCCGTAGTGCCTTTGGAGTAACGCAAATTCCTTTGGGCGCATGCGTGGAAATTGAATTGATCGCAGAAATTGAATAGTACTGATTTAAGTGTATTAAAAACCGCGGTTGCTTGGCTACAAGCTGGCGATCGCATTGCCATTGCGACAGTGGTGCAAACTTGGGGGTCTTCCCCCCGCCCAGTGGGCTCTTGGCTTGTCATGCGTGCCGATGGACAAGTTGCCGGGTCAGTCTCTGGGGGTTGCATTGAAGACGATCTAATGCGGCGCGTACAAACTGAAATACTGACGCGTAGCACCCCTGAACTCGTTATTTACGGCGTCAGTCAAGAAGAGGCAGTTCGCTTTGGTTTACCGTGTGGAGGTACCCTACGGTTATTAGTTGAGCCGCATCCGCAATTATCAATTTTAGAAAATTTATTAGAATCAATTTCTAATCAGCAAATAGTGCGCCGAATATTAAATATCCAAACTGGCGAATCTACTTTAGAGGCTGGTGCACGGAATGATGTTTTTTCCTTCGCCGCAGATGTCATGAAAACCTCATATGGCCCACGCTGGCGCATGATTCTGATTGGCGCTGCACAGTTATCTCTCTATTTAGCCGGCTTTGCAATTGCGAGTGATTTTGAGGTAATCATGATTGATCCGCGCGAAGAATATGCCGCTAGCCTGGAAGCAAGCATTGATAAAGATAATCTCAAATTTATTCAAGATATGCCTGATGATGCCTTATTAACCCTAGGCGTTGATCCGCATACTGCAGTTGTAGCGCTTACCCATGACCCGAAGCTCGATGATATGGCCCTCATTGAAGCACTCAAGTCGCCAGCATTTTATGTGGGCGCTTTAGGTAGCCATACCAATAATCAAAAACGCAAGGCGCGTTTGCGAGAATTCGATTTAACTCAAGCACAGGTAGATCGTTTATTTGGCCCAGTGGGACTCGCCATTGGCGCCCTAACCCCACCAGAAATAGCCATTGCTATCATGGCGGAAATTATTGCCGTACAACGCGGAGTAGCTTTGCCTCTAAAGCGCCTTTAAGCGCCCTTCTTTTAAGCGCGGATCTACATAGTGACCTTTGCGCGCGCGATTACCGGCAAACGACTTCAAGGTTTTGCTATCTAAACTCCGCTCAGTAGGTTTGCCACCTCGACCAATCCCTGAATAGTTTGCCCCCGCATCGCCAACCGCAATTGCAGCGCTTAAGTTTTCGGCATCATCAAGACCCATCAGAATGACGCCTTTACCACCAGTAGGTAAACGCTTTAATTCGCCTAAGGGAAAAACCAAAAGGCGCGCACTCGCCGATAAGCAAGCCACTTGGCGCATACCTTCAGCGACTTTAACCGCTGATAAAGGAGCATCGCCGCCAGGATGCTTAGCATCAATGCCAATAAATGATTTACCTGCTTTGTTACGCGTCGTCATATCGGCTACATTAGCCAAAAATCCATTGCCTGCACGTGTAGCGATTAACACCAAATCATCGGCTTGCCCTGCATAATAAGCGACCATTTGCGAGCCTGGCGCTAAATTAACAAAGCTAGTTAAAGGCGAGCCATCGCCACGAGCACCAGGTAGCTCACTAACGGGAACGGTATACACCCGGCCATCGCTTCCAAAACCTTGGATCACGTCTAAGGTACTGCATTCATAAGTAGCATATAAAGCATCGCCGGCCTTGAATGAAAATTGTTGTTCATCATGCTCTTGCCCTTGACGTACCCGCACCCACCCTTTTTGCGAGACGATTACAGTAACTGGTTCATCGAGCACTTTGGTTTCAGCTACCGCGCGCTTATCTTCTTGAATTAAGGTACGGCGGTCATCGCCAAACTCTTTGGTATCGGCTTCAATTTCTTTAATAATGCATTTACGCAAGGTGGCATCACTTTGTAATAGGCCTTGTAAATCATCGCGTTCAGTTTTTAATTCTTTCAATTCTTGCTCAATCTTAATGCCCTCAAGGCGCGCTAATTGACGTAAACGAATTTCAAGAATATCTTCAGCCTGCCGATCACTTAACTTAAAGGCTTTTATTAAATCGGCTTTGGGCTCATCGCTTTTGCGAATAATTTTAATAACTTGATCAATATTCAAAAGGATAATGCGGCGTCCTTCTAAAATATGCATCCGATCCTTTACCTTGCCCAGGCGGTGAGCCGTGCGACGCGTTACAGTTTGTACCCGAAACTCTAGCCACTCTTGCAAAATATCGCGTAAGCCTTTTTGGCGTGGTCGTCCATCATTACCAATCATCACCAAATTAATCGGCGCATTCGACTCTAGGGAGGTGTGCGACAGTAATAAATTGGCGAATTCATTAACATCAATATTTTTACTTTTTGGTTCAAATACCAACCGCACTGCGGCATCTTTACTCGATTCATCGCGCACACCGTCTAACATGCTCAAGATGGTTTGGCGCGAATTGATTTGATCTGTACTTAAGGCCTTTTTACCAATCTTCACCTTCGGATTAGTGAGCTCTTCTATTTCCTGTAAGACGCGTTGAGTCGAGGTAGCTGGAGGCAACTCATTTACAACAATTTGCCATTGACTACGGGCCATTTCTTCTACACTCCAGCGGGCACGTACTTTGATGCTACCTCGCCCAGCTTCATAAATTTGGGCAATCTCAGCCGCCGACGAGATAATTTGGCCCCCGCCCGGAAAATCAGGGCCAGGCAGGTAAGTCAATAAATTAGCGGTAGTTAATTTTGGCGACTTCATTAAGGCAATTGCGGCACTTGCCACTTCACGCAAATTATGTGAAGGTATTTCTGTTGCCATCCCCACTGCAATGCCCGATGCGCCGTTAAGCAACACAAAAGGCAAGCGCGCTGGCAGCATTTTGGGCTCTTCAAACGAGCCATCGTAGTTCAACGCAAAATCGACGGTACCTTCATCAATTTCACTCAATAAAAGATTAGCAATTTTCGTTAGCCGGGCTTCTGTATAACGCATCGCCGCCGCACCATCTCCATCACGCGAGCCAAAATTACCTTGTCCATCAATCAAGGGATAGCGCAAAGAAAAACTTTGCGCTAAACGCACTAACGCATCGTATGCCGACTGATCGCCATGCGGATGAAACTTGCCTAAGACATCGCCCACTACACGGGCGCTTTTTACCGGCTTTGCATCTGCCCGCAACCCCATTTCACTCATTGAAAATAAAATACGGCGTTGCACGGGTTTCTGCCCATCAGCCACTTCAGGCAGCGCCCGGCCTTTAACCACGCTAATGGCGTAGTCTAAATAAGCACGTTCAGCGTAAACCGCTAGTGTTAAGTGGTCTTCACCCTCATCGCCTAATTTGGCGCCACCCTGATTGGATGGATTACGCGGACCGTTCGGTTCTGTTAATACTTCAATTTCATCGAATAAATCGGCCTGACCTTTTTTGCTCGGCGCTTTCTTCTGGGGGTTTTTACTTGCCATTAAATATCTGCCTCGACTTCATTGCCACGTTCCTCTAACCAATCACGCCTAGCACCCGATTCTGCTTTGCCCATCAACATATCCATAGTCTTAAATGTTTCTAGCTCAGTTAGCTCGCCTAACACTACCGGTAATAAACGTCGCGTATCTGGGTTTAAGGTGGTATCCCACAACTGCTCTGCGCTCATTTCTCCAAGTCCCTTAAAACGGGAAATTTGCCAGGCAGCTTCACGTACACCATCTTTACGTAACTTATCTTCAATCGCAATCAGTTCACTACTATCCAGCGCATACATTTTTTGCGCTAGCTTTTTGCCTCGTGCAGGCGCATCAACCCGAAATAAGGGTGGGCGAGCAATATAAATATGGCCTAAGTCAATTAAACGGGGAAAGTGTTTATAAAATAAAGTCAGTAAGAGCACTTGAATGTGTGCGCCATCGACATCTGCATCTGACAAGATACAAATCTTGCCATAACGCAAGTTTGTTAAATCTGGCTCATCATTCGCCCCGTGCGGGTCTACTCCGATGGCTACCGCAATATCATGAATTTCATTGTTAGCGAATAAACGATCGCGTTCAGCCTCCCAAGTATTGAGCACTTTGCCCCGTAAAGGTAAGATGGCTTGATATTCTTTATTGCGCCCCATTTTGGCCGAGCCACCAGCTGAATCACCCTCAACTAAAAAGATTTCATTGAGGGCGATATCTTCACTTTCACAATCCGTTAACTTGCCGGGCAAAATGGCCACGCCCGATGACTTTTTCTTTTCGACTTTTTGACCAGCACGCGTGCGCGCTTGGGCTTGCTTAATAACCAATTCAGCCAAGGTGCGGCCATAATCAACGTGTTGATTGAGCCACAACTCAAGCGCTGATTTAGCGTAGACCGAAACTAAACGAACTGCATCGCGCGAATTTAAGCGCTCTTTAATTTGCCCTTGAAACTGCGGGTCTAAGACTTTGGCCGATAAAATAAAAGAAGCACGGGCAAAGACATCTTCTGGCATGAGCTTTACGCCCTTCGGCTGCAAAGAATGCATTTCAATAAACCCTTTTACGGCATTAAAGAGGCCTTCACGCAAGCCACTTTCATGGGTACCACCTGCAGGGGTCGGAATTAAATTCACATAACTTTCGCGTATGGGTGAGCCATCTTCAGTCCAAGCTACTACCCAAGCTGCACCCTCACCTTCGGCAAAATTATCATCAGCGCCTTCCCCTGTAGAGTATTGCTCGCCTTCAAATGGCGGTATCACCTCTGCGCTATGGCCGCTCTGTGCAAGCGCTTCATTTAAATAGCCACGTAAACCTTGCGCGTATTGCCAAGTTTGGGTCTCGCCCGATTTCTCTTGAATTAATGTCACTTTTACGCCAGGTAATAGCACTGCTTTTGAGCGCAATAAGCGAATGAGATCGGCCATTGGAATGACACCGCTATCAAAATACTTTGCATCCGGCCAAGCACGCACACAAGTGCCATGATTTTTATCTTGTTTGCTGCTGGCTTTGGTTTTCAGTTTTTCTATGACGTTACCGTTGGCAAAAGCCAAGGTAGATACTTGTTGGTCACGCCACACGGTAACTTCAAGGCGTTTTGATAAAGCGTTCGTAACCGAAACCCCAACCCCATGCAAGCCGCCTGAAAAGGCATAAGCACCACCCGCGCCTTTTTCAAATTTTCCACCTGCGTGTAGTTGGGTGAAAACAATCTCTACCACCGGTAATTTTTCAGTTGGGTGAATGCCAACCGGAATACCGCGTCCATCGTCTTCAATACTCACACTACCATCGGTATGCAAAGTAACCATAATTTGCTTACCAAAGCCTCCTAAGGCTTCATCTGCAGCGTTATCGAGCACTTCCTGAATCACGTGAAGGGGGTTATCAGTCCGGGTATACATGCCTGGACGTTGCCGCACAGGCTCAAGACCCTTGAGGACCTGAATAGAAGATTCGCTGTATTGAGCGGGTTTACGAGTAGCCATGCGCAGAAATTGTAGTCATATCTGGCTTGCTAGTCGTAAATTTAAATTCTGCGCACTAAAACCCTAAACAATTTATTGACTCTAAACCAATACCAAGGGGTTTTAGGTCGAATTTGCTAGCCATGACAAAATGCGGTTATGAGCGTATTCAATCACTTATACAGCCAGCCACCTTTTAAGGTAGTCTAAGCCATGGTCAATCCTTCTCCAGCCGGCTATCAACTACCAAAAAATCACCTCCCCCTAAAACAGGTATTGATTTTTGGTGGGCTATTAGTCACGCTCTCCATGGGTATTCGCCATGGCTTTGGTTTATTTAATTTACCAATTACCGGCGCTAATGGCTGGGATCGGGAAACCTTTGCCCTTACGATTGCTTTGCAAAATTTAGCTTGGGGAGCTATTCAACCGATTACAGGAGCCATTGCCGATCGATTTGGTGCCTTCAAAATCATGGTTGCTGGTGGACTTCTGTATGCGCTGGGTTTGGCGGGCATGGCGCTCTCAACCGATGCACTGAATTTCACGCTCGCAGGGGGACTTCTTATTGGTCTAGCGCAAACAGCTACGACTTACAGCATTGTGTTTGGCATACTCGGGCGTAATATTGCGGCTGAGAAGCGGGTTTGGGCCATGGGTATTGCAGCATCAGCTGGCTCTTTCGGGCAGTTTCTGATGATCCCGATTGAGCAAGGTTTAATTAGTGGCTTTGGCGCCCAAGATGCTTTGCTCATTTTGGCGCTCATGGCCACTTTGATGCTCCCAGCAGCCTTTATGTTGCGCGAGAAAAACTTTAGCCATAACTTGAAGTTAGGCGATCAAACTTTAATACAAGCACTACGTGAGGCTTTTGGTAACCCAAGCTTTCGCCTCCTAACGCTTGGTTATTTTGTCTGCGGGTTTCAAGTCGTATTTATTGCAGTGCATTTAGCACCTTATCTGAAAGACATGTCTAAGCTCTATCCGGCCGTGGGCAGTCCGCTGGTGGCAACTACTGCGCTGGCGTTAATCGGCCTATTTAATGTTTTTGGTACCTATTATTCTGGGGTTATTGCCCAAAAAATTCCCAAGAAATTTTTACTGAGCGGTATTTATCTCACTCGCTCCGCGGTAATTGCAGCTTTTATTTTGCTGCCGATTACCCCGATGACGACCTACATTTTTGCTGCTTTTATGGGTTTCTTATGGCTTTCTACTGTACCCCTTACGAATGGCATCGTCGCGCAAATATTTGGCGTCAAATATTTAACCACCCTCTCTGGCCTGGTGTTTTTTTCCCATCAATTAGGCAGTTTTTGCGGCGCTTTTTTTGGTGGGTACCTATACGATCAAACGGGTTCATATCAAATTGTTTGGTTAATTGCAATTGGCTTGGGTATCTTTGCCGGTTTAGTAAATCTACCCATTCGGGAGCAGGCTATTGTGCGCCCCGCCTTAGCCTAAGTACAATTCAAATATGAAGCGTACTCTTTTTATTGCCGACAAAAGTCGGAAACCTTGGTTGGCGGTCTTTTGGTATGCCTTAATTGCAATGGCGCTTGGCCTTAGCTTTATTGCATATTACGCACCATCAGTCATGGTCAATATTACTAATCAGGTCTGGGCCCTTTGTGGTTGGTAGCTGATAAAGAAGCTAATAGCTTGAACGGTGATTCAGCCCGCCGTAGCACAATGGATAGTGCAACCGCCTCCTAAGCGGTAGATCCAGGTTCGACTCCTGGCGATGGGACCACTTTAAGTTATCCACAGCTTTTGTGGATAACTTGACAAAAGCGTATGTAAGTCCTCAATTTATATAGCATGATCTTGTTTGCTAAAAATTTAAGCAATTTGAATGAGAGATCACTAAACGTGCTGAAGTGCAAAAACTGCAGCGCTAATGAGCACCAAAATTGTGAATTAATTTGTGGGTAAAAATATTTTTTAACCAAGCCTTGCGTAATCGTTTACATTGTGATCTAGGCTAAACTGAATTAGACATTAAAAAAATTATTGGAGACACTTCATGTTGCAACAAATTCGTTACGGGATATTTATTGCCACACTTATCTGTAGTGCCTTCACACAAATTGCGTTCGCGCAAAGTAGCTACCCTAATAAAGCCATTCGCTTAGTTGTGCCGTTTCCTGCCGGTGGGGCAACCGATAATATTGCCAGACCCTTGCAACTCGAACTACTTGCTACCGACAAATGGAATGTCGTTATTGATAACAAACCCGGTGCTGGGGGCAATATTGGCGCCGAGGTGGTGGCGAAAGCGCTTCCCGATGGATATACCTGGCTAATGGCGTCGGTGGGCACGCATGGCATTAATCTTCCCCTGTATACGCAGGGCGGCGGCAAATTACCCTTTGACCCCATTAAAGACTTCACGCCAATAACCTTGGTAGCCGAGCTACCCAATGTCCTCATCCTTAATCTTGATTTTGCCAAACGCAACAATATTAATAGCGTCAACGATTTAATCGCCTATGCTCGCGCCAACCCAGGCAAGGTGAATATGGCCTCAAGTGGTAATGGCACTTCAATTCACATGGCAGGAGAATTATTTAAGTCAATGACCAAAACGTATATGGTGCACTTACCCTATCGTGGCAGCCCACCTGCAATAACAGATTTAATGGCAGGTAACGTAGACATTATGTTTGATAATCTCCCCTCAGCAATTAACTATATTAAAGCAGGCCGCCTCAAAGCCTTGGCAGTAACTAGTGCAAAACGCTCGCCCGCCTTCCCCGATTTACCCACCATTGCAGAGGCGGCAAAATTACCTGGTTATGAGGCGACCTCTTGGTTTGGTATCGTTGCGCCAGCCAATTTACCTCCAGAAATTTTGAAGCAAACAAGCACTACCTTGATGAAGGCAATTAACAGCCCATCTGTGCGAGAAAAATATTTAGCTATGGGCGCAGAACCAGTAGGCAATACACCCGTACAATTTGCCACCTTCATTAAAAATGAAATTGCTAAGTGGACGAAGGTTGTAAAAGATTCAGGCGCTAAAGTTGACTAAGTAAGCTAGGTGCCTTTAACTTAATTTTGATAATAATTTACTTGGGCTAATTATTTCAGGATCAAGAATTAATTCAATGACAGCACCTGTTTTACTTTTTAAGGCGGCTGCAAAGGCAGCGGCAAACTCAGCGGTTTTACTAACCCGATAACCTGGCATGCCAAAGCTTTCGGCCAGCTTAATAAAATCTGGATTCGTTAAGCCAGTGCCTAATACGCGGTTTTTAAATTCGCGCTCTTGATGCATGCGAATGGTACCCAAAATTCCGTTATTGACAATGATCACAATTGGATAAGCATCGTAGCGCATTGCGGTAGCCAATTCTTGACAGGTCATCATAAAGTCGCCGTCACCACAAAAAGCGATTGCTACCCGCTGTGGATCTAAAAGTTTGGCAGTAATTGCGGCAGGTAAACCATATCCCATCGAGCCGTTGGCTGGTGCAAGTTGAGTTCGAAATGGGCCATAGGGATAAAAGCGATGTAACCACGCGGCAAAGTTACCGGCGCCGTTACATAAAACTGCATTACGAGGAATTAGCTGGGCAAAAGAAGTCACAATTTGGGCTAACTGCAAGTCGCCTTGAACGGTTACTGGGGCTGAAAATGCAACATATTCCGCATGAGCAGCTGCCATTTGACTGCGATCGTAGTCACTTGGCATACCAATGGTATTTAAGGCGGCACAAAATGCTCCAGGACTGCAATTAAGCGCAAATTCAGGGCGATATACGCGGCCCAGCTCTTCCGCCCCGGCCAATACATGAATTAAGGTATTTTGGGGTGTAGGGGGTGTGACGATCTGATATCCAGCAGTGGTCATTTCACTTAAACGCTCGCCAATGACAAGCAACACGTCGGCAGATTTAACGCGCTTGACTAATGCAGGGTTGGCGCCAATGCCCAGGTCACCAGCAAAACAGGGGCGTAAATTATCAATGTGATCTTGCGAGCGAAAACTGGTTGCCACGGGAATCCCCTCACGTTCGGCCCAAGCAGCAAGATCATTGCAGGCAGTGGCGTCCCAGCTACCGCCGCCAATGACAACCATGGGGTGCTTAGCCTGCATAAAGGCTTGCATGGCTTGCTTAAAATCGGTTTGATTTAAGCCTGGCTGCACAATGTGCGCTGGTTTTACGGGGAACTCTTGCCCAACTGCAAATAACATATCTTCAGGTAAAGCCAGCACTACAGGGCCTTTGCGACCGGACTGCGCAACATGAAAAGCATGAGAAACAAATTCTTCAATCCGATCAACGCGATCAATACTGCCAGCCCATTTAGAGCATTCGGAAAAGAGCCGGCGGTAATCCATTTCTTGGAATGCTTCACGCTCGACCATGTCGGTGCCCACTTGGCCGATCAATAAAACCATTGGGGTCGAATCTTGAAAGGCAGTATGTACTCCGATCATTGCATTGCTTGCACCAGGTCCGCGCGTCACCATAACTACTCCCGGCTTACCGGTTAGCTTGGCATAGGCTTCGGCCATATAGGCAGCGCCGCCTTCATGCCTACAGGTAATAAACCGAAAGTGTTCGTTATGGTCAACTAAGCCATCGAGCAAGGGCAAAAAGCTTTCGCCCGGAACGCCAAAAGCCATCTCAACCCCTTGGCGAATGAGCGCATTAGCCAAAATTTGCCCACCATGCGGTAAGTCAGCTTGCTTGTTATTCGGTGAAGATAAATTCATTAAAACACCTGTTCCTTTGTTTTTTCTCTTAAACTCTCACGACATGTATTCACTCAATACCAGCACCCAAGCCGCTTTGGAAGAAATGCTCCAAAATACTGCTCGCACCCCGCCGGCCGACTTTTTGCCTGTGTATTTCAACCACAGTTTAATTGGGTGCATCAACCCTGAGTTTATTCCCTACCTTCAAGAGACCTTGAATAAGGCGCCCATTCCGCTCATTCAGCTAGACCAACAACGGCTATCCATTACCCATGCCCGCCCCATCGCTGTCAGTCAAAGTCTGCAAAGCCTAACCGAGCGCTTACGCGCTGGCGGTTTAATTCCAGGCTGGCGTAATGAAGAATTTGCTTGGCTTGATGCCGATGGCCACGAACAATTTCGACTCGAACGTGCCGCCTTCAAAACCTTTGGCTTTCGAAGTTTGGCAGCCCATATCAACGGCTACACCAAAAGTGGGCTTATATGGCTGGGTCGACGCAGTGAAAGCAAAAGTATCGACCCCGGCCGTTTAGATAACTTAAGTGCCGGCGGAATTAGCGCCGACGAAACCCCCTGGGTATGTGCAAAACGTGAATTATGGGAAGAAGCTGGCGTGCCAATTCAGTTAGCGCATGACATTCAACCTGCAGGCCGCATACCCATGCGGCGGGTTAGCCCACCATTCGGTTTTCATGATGAATTACTCTATGTATACGACTTAGAATTACCCGCTCATTTTGTACCTACCAACCACGATGGTGAGGTTAGTGGCTTTATTGCTGTCAGTTGTGCTGAGGCTGCCGCCCGAATTTTAGCGGATGAATTTACGGGTGATGCAGCCCTAGTCACGGCCGATTTTATTTTGCGCCACAGCAAATAAAATAAATCGATACGGGCTACTCCCCCACGCTATTTCGTGGTTAAATAAGACTTAAGGATGAAACAGGGGTGCCCTCCGCATGAAGTTGCTGGGGCTGAGAAAAACCCTCGAACCCGATCCAGGTAATGCTGGCGTGGGGAGTTCCATCAAACCGACACCCGGTTTCGTCCATCTTAATAATGTAAGGAGATGGGCATGAGCACAAAACACGAGATTCCTAGTCTAAAAAGC
>CANKKB010000013.1 GCA_947482555.1 Burkholderiaceae bacterium
GGCCAGATTAGCTGAGCAGCAATTAAAACCCCTACTAACATTCCCACAATGCCCCACAAAACAGTAACCAAGGCAAATTGCCGTACTATTTTGTAATTAAATGATGTCTGACTTTTATCCACGGCAGCGCCCATGGTCTCTCCCTTGTTAACTCGCACTTCACGCAATTGAATAACTCTTCTGAATTATCAAATTAAGGAATCGAGTCGAGGTTGATCTAGATCAAACCAATAGGGGGTAAAACGACTAACTTGGCAGAGTATGTTGGTCTTGCTGATCTACCGGTGGTTTGGGTAGATCTTCATCCATTAATAAGGCCTGGGCAGGCCCATCGAGATCTTCAAACTGACCACTTTTAATTGACCAGTGAAATAAGTAGGCCAATAAGGCAACCAGTAGCAGTGAAAACGGAATTAGTAAATATAAACTTTCCATATTCGCAGTCTAGCCTGAATTAGGCTTTACGCAAACGCCAAGCATTTAAGGTGACCAATAATGACGAGAGCGACATACCAATGCCTGCAACCCAGGGATTAACCAAACCCAGCATGGCAACTGGTATAGCGACCATGTTATAGAGCAAAGCCCACGCAATGTTTTCTTTAATAATGAGACGCGTCTTGATAGCGCTGCGTAGTAAATAAACCAAAGGCTCAAGTGAGTTGGCGGTCAAAATGGCATCTGCCCCAGCAGTAATGAGGGGTGCACCCGCCCCTACTGCCACCGAAACATTAGCTTGCGCTAATAAGGGCGCATCATTTACGCCATCACCAATCGCCAAAACTGTTTTTCCTTGTTCTTGTAGTTTAGCGACATAAGCATATTTTCCCTCTGGTGAAACCTCGCCAAAAAAAAGCGTAATGCCAAAATAATTTGCCCACCAAGCTACGGTCTGTAAATCATCACCAGAAACTAAATGAACTGTAATCTTTCTTTGTTGCACAGCTGCCAATAATTCTTGCACACCTGGACGTGGAGTATCTAGAAATAAGAAAGTTGCAATTAAACCTTGGCCATCAGCTAAGTAAACTTTGCCGTGCTCACCAGCTTGTCGTTCGAATAGATCATTATCTATGAGTCGATTGAGCCCAACATGAAGCGCGCTACCCAGGCGATATTCGCCAGCATCTAAACCGCGCCCCAATGTTCCATGTGAAGGGAGTGGTAAATTATCGACCGTGAGATTTTCTGCTTTTGCTGCCCGCAAAATGGATAGTGCCAAGGGATGCGTTTGCCCTGCCTCCATTGCTGCCGCCAAACGTAAGGCACGTTGGGCGGAAAAGCCGGCTCGCGCCAGGCGAATAGATTGCAATTCAGGCTGACCCAAAGTTAAGGTACCCGTCTTATCGACTACCAAATCACTTACCTCATCCAAGCTTTCCATGACGTGCCCGCGGACGATAAGGATGCCCAATTTTGTTATAGCACCTTGGGCTGCGGCCATCGCTGTTGGCACTGCTAACGACAGTGCGCAAGGGCAACTAGCTACCAATACTGCCACCAAGACTGACCATGATTTACTTGGATCAAATATGAACCAAAGACCAGAAGCGATAAGAGCAGTCACGAGCAAAAAAAGAATGAAATGGCTAGCCCAGCGTTCTGCCAAACTAACTAAATGAGGCTTAGCTAATAAAGCCTGATCTAATAAAGTTGCAATGCCTGCAATGCGTGTAGCTTGACCTACGGCTTCGATACGCATGATGCAAGGATTTAAAATATTATGACTTCCAGCATAAAGGGGGTCGCCAATTTTTTTCCCAATTGCTCGTGCCTCACCAGTTAATAGCGATTCATCAATCTCGGTTTCATTGGCAATTAAGATCCCATCAGCCGGAATAATTTCCCCTGGCGATACCCTTATAAAATCACCTTGATTACAGTTCACTACTGGCACATCTTTTAATTCTAAGGAGTCCGGATAATGTAAATATTTTTCACAGATAGCAGGTAATTGCTTTGCTAAGGCCTCAGCACCGCTTTGTGCATCTTGCCTGGCTAATAATTCAACATAGCGTGCGCCTAGGATAAAGGCCACAAACATGGTGATCGAATCAAAATAACTAGCGCCATTACCGGTTAATAAATTTAAGGTACCTGCAAAAAACGCTAAGCCCAAAGCAATCGCAATTGGTACATCCATACCCAATATATGAGTTTCCGGGAAATGACGTACGCTTCGCCAAGCAGCCACAAAAATTGGTCCGGCAGAATAAAGAATAACGGGCACGGTTAAAAACCAGCTCGCCCAACCTAATAAAGCGCCGTATTCTTGGCTTAAATCAGCCGTCCCCGTATAAGTAGGCCAGGCATACATCATTACCTGCATCATGCCTAATAAGGCAACTCCGAGCCGCGTTAGTAAGTGCCGTCGCTCTCTTCTTCCCAAATCAGCTGCTTGCGATGGCTCGAAGGGCCAAGCAGAATATCCAATCCGCTCAATTTCAAATAATAAGTGCGATAAATTACATTGTTCTAATCTAAACTGAATTTTGGCTTTTTGCGTAACATAATTAATTTGCACATCACTTACCCCTGGTATGCGCTTTAAATGCTGATCGCATAGCCAAACACAAGCAGCGCAACGAATCTTTTCTAAACGTATAGTGGTTTCTAGTAGGCCATCGGTAATGGGTCGCGTGAAGCGTGCTAGCAAAACAGGATCATCATAGGCCAGTAAACGATTCGGGATCGTATTACTATTAAGTGCTTGATCTGGTTTTACCCCCAACTGGATCCGGCGCGAATAAAATACATCGAGACCTTCACCATGAATGGTTTGGGCAATCGCCATACAGCCTACACAACAAAATACGTGTTTAAGGCCACCTAGCTCAGCTGCACAATAACTATCCTCTGAAATATGACTGCCGCAGTGGTAGCACTTAAGCGCTACTGGCGGTTGACTTCTAGCGCTTTCTACTCCAGCCTTGACGTTTTTCATACATCACAAACAATACACCCCAAATGACAATTGCACCATAAGCCCAGACCCAAGCATCGGCTGAGCTACGCGAACCGGTTAAATCTAAAACAAAACCAAAAATAGCGGGTCCTAATAAACCGCCGCCAAAGCCCATTAAGGAATGTAAACCCATCGCCGCACCTTTAATATTTGCTGGTGCACTCATCACTAAGCCCGCAGTGAGCGTTGCCGAATCAGCCATAATCAAAATCGCATGGGCAATAGCTAAGCTAACGATCAGCCACCAGGCTTGTCCCGATGCAGTAGCTAACGCGATCCCCGCTACTGCACTGCCTAGCATCACAAAAGAAATCCAATTTTTTCGACCAACGCGTAAAGCAATTTCATTACCAATGATCGAAGCTGGTACTCCAAAAAAATTAATAATGCCTGCTAAGGTTGTAATCGCCAAGAAAAAATCACTGCCAGAAGCGAGTGCACAAAACCCGAAAAAAGCCACTAGCCAGCTACGTGAGGCAAATAGCTCTAGCGAATGCGTTGTATAACCAAAAATATATCCGGCCGCATCACGATTATGCAAAACCAAGCGCCACGTTTTTACTGGGAATAAATCGCGCCAATGCAAATTTAAACTGCCAAACCCTGCTGAAGGCTTTAAGGGTGGAATAAAGAATAAAACGATTAGCATCGCCGCCAGTGGTCCTAAAGCAATCCAACGATACACAGCCTGCCAATCTTGGGCCTCTAAAATCCAGCCTGAAAGCATATATGAAAAGCCTGTACCGATCCCGAAGAAAGCAGTATAAAAAGAGATATGCCGGCTTAACTCAACCTGTTGTAAGCGATCCGAAAGAATTTTTAAACCTGGCATATACGTACCCGCCAGCCCAGCACCACAAATCACCATAAAAACTACCGCTGACCAAAATCCGGTAGCAAAATACCCCATTCCCAATAGACCAAAAAACCCGAGCAAGCCGCCAACAAAATAAATTTTGCGCGCATCAATACGGTCGGTTAATGCAGTGGCAAATGGTACTGCACACATATAGCCCAAGAAAATTGCGCTGGCGATTAAACCAGATTGCAAATTACTGAGTTGCCATAAGTTTTGCAATGGCAACAAGGTGGTTGCATAGCAGGCAAAACCCAACAAAGCGCATGACTGCGCCAGCAACATAATGGGGGTGTAATTATTGCTCTTGACCAACTTGTTCTTGAAAACCATGCGCCCTAAAGGTTAGTACCAAGGTATCGCGATAGCCCCCTGGCTGTAGCGGTTGAATTGGCGTTGATTCATGGATCATGCGTTCGTCATCCATCAGTAATAGCGACCAAGAGTCGGTTAAGGTAAAGCGTTGCCCAGCAGAACCTTGGGCTTCAAAAATGCGCGTCTCGCCACCTTTAACATCATGGCGATCGACTAAAAATACAGCAACATAATCAACACCATCACGATGCGCGCCCTCTGGGGTTGGCCGACCAATACCCTCGGCAGTATCAATCCGAAATTGATGGGCCTCCACAAACCAAGTAGGCACTGATTTTACTTGGCTTACTATTTTTGCTGTAGCGCATAAGAGTTTTTGCCACACGGGATCACGCGATAAATCACTCACGATCGGCTCAAACCAACGATGAATTCCACCATGTAAAGCGTTGTAGTTAAGCGATTGCCAGTGTGCGCGATGGGGCATAAGCTCTAATGCACCTTGATGAATTCGATAACTATCATGCCTTCTAAACCGATAGCGACCACCATCTTTTAAATAAGGATCACGTGGCAAATCATGCCAATATTGCTTAAGATGCATTAAGTCAGATAAGTTGATCTGACTGTAATCAGCTACTGTTTCGGGTGCAGCAACCGCAAAACTTTGCTGCTGTAAAGTTTCGACTAATTGCTTGGCAGATATAAAGGGTGGCTGAAGAATCACCCCCCATTTTAGGGCATCTCTTCACCTTTAATCGAGGCGAGCCCCAGAAGCTTTAACAATACGTGCCCACTTCGTTATTTCATCATTCAAAAAGCCTGCTAATTTATTGGTGGCAACGGGAGTTAAGTCTAGTCCTTGGAGTGTTAAACGCTCACGCACATCAGGGCGAGCCATGACTTTAGCCATTGCGACTTGCAGCGTTTTCATAATTTCTGGATTTACACCGGCGGGGGCAAAGAGGCCAGCCCATACTTCACCTACACAATCGGGATAGGTTTCAGCAAGCGTCGGCACATCTGGAGCGGCCGGCGAACGTTTGGCCGAGCTAATGGCAATGGATTGCAATTTACCCGCCTTCATATAGGTTAAGGCGGAAGGCAGGCTAGCAAAAGCTAAGGGAACCTGCCCGCCTAATACATCATTAATCGCTGGTGCCACACCTTTATAAGGAATGTGCTGTAGATCAATACCAGCACTTGTTGCCAACATCGCTCCTAATAAATGACTAATAGTGCCGTTACCTGCTGACGCATAAGCTAATTCACCCGGTTTCTTTTTCGCTGCCGCTACCACATCAGCCAAAGTTTTGAGAGGTGACCCCGGAGGCGAAACTAATACATAAGGGGTTGCACCAATGTAATATAAAAAAGTAAAGTCGCCAACCGGATCAAACCCGGGATTTTTATAGAGCGCGGGATTAATCGCTTGCGCACTATTAATTGTGAGCAGCAAGGTATAACCATCTTTAGGGCTTTTAGTAACCGCTTGAGTGCCAATATTACCGCCAGCTCCCGGCCGATTTTCAACCACTACTGAACCATTCAAGGCCTCGCCAAGGGCTGGCGCAATTAAGCGGGCAACAATATCGTTCGTGCCCGCAGCTGCCTGCGGAACCACCAATACTACTGGCCTGGTTGGATAGGTCTGAGCTTGCGCCATTCCTAACATCAAACCTAAAGCGAAACTAAAAAATCCATGTCTTAGCAGCCTTTGAGCCATACATTCTCCTGTTCAGTTAAGATCCTACTATAAATAGATAAATTAAACCCAACTACTAAAAGATCAAACCCCAATGACGAATTCCCTTGTCTCATCCCACCAACGAGTTGCTCTTGTAACGGGCGCTGGCACTGGTATTGGCAGAGCAGCAGCCAAGGCCCTACTCAATGGCGGCTTTCAGATTGTGCTTACCGGCAGACATATCGATAAATTAAAAACAGCCATTACTACTATTGGTGGCACCGACGCAAACTGCTTAGCTGTAGCCTGCGATGTGGGAAAACCAGATGAAGTTAAAAAATTATTTGCTGCCTTAGCAGCCAAATTTGGACGCATCGATCTCTTATTTAATAATGCCGGCTTAGGCACTCCCGCAATGCCAATGGAAGACATTAGCTACGAACAGTGGATGTCGGTAGTGAATACCAATTTAAGTGGCGCCTTTTTATGCTCGCAAGAGGCGATTCGCATGATGAAAGCGCAATCACCTCGAGGCGGACGGATCATTAACAATGGCTCTATCTCTGCACATGCACCGCGCCCTTTTTCAGCACCCTATACAGCCACTAAACACGCAATGACTGGTCTAACAAAAGCGATTTCTCTGGATGGCCGTAATCATCGCATTGTCTGTGGACAAATTGATATTGGTAATGCCGCTACCGAAATGACTGAGCGCATGGCTAACGGTATCATTCAAGCTGATGGCTCGAGCAAAATTGAACCGCGCATGGATGTTGATCACGTTGGCCAAGCCGTTTTACATATGGCGCAATTACCGCTTGAAAGCAATGTACTCTTTATGACCATCATGGCAAACAATATGCCCTTCGTTGGTCGCGGCTAAATCCTAAACTGCAGCCGATTTACTTTCTACTTTCCGAATCGGCATTTTTCTGCCAATCATCACCACTGCTACTACTGCAGTGGCAAACAGAATATTGACCAAGGTAATAGGCTCAGGTAAAAATAGGCTTGCCGCTAAAAAAGTCATGAAGGGTTGCAAGAGTTGCACTTGACCAACCCGTGCTATGCCTCCTAAAGCAAGGCCGTTGTACCAAAAGAAGTTGGCGATAAACGCCGAGACTAGACCCAGAAAAAGTAAGGCCACCCAAGTACCAACAGAAATGGTCGGCGCTAACTGCAAAAAATTCGGCTCTTGAAAAGCAAAATAGAGCGCTAAGGGGAAATTAATCACCAGACCCATCACCAGTATCCAAGAAATCACCACTGGACCGCCCATTTTTTGCGATAACTTTGCTGCTTCAGCATAACCATATGAGGCTGAAACTGCTGCAATAATTAACGCCCAATCAGCAAACTCTAGGCCGCCATGACTTTGCCAAAGTGAATACAGAATGACGATCAGGCTACCAATAGCGGCAGTAATCCAAAACCCAAGCGATGGTCGCTCGCCAAACCGTAAGGCGCCAAATAAAGCGGTTAATAAGGGGGTAATACCCAGCACTACGCCGCCACGCGAGGAAGGTAAGTAAGTCATTGCCACACTAATTCCCAACGGAAAACCAAAGACAATAAAAACGGTAGTGACTAGTAAAGCCAAGGTATCTTTACGATTGGGCCAAGCCGGCCGCAAATAAAGTAAATAAGCTAAAGCGCCTAAACCACCCAAAGTGGCGCGATAAAAAGCTGCCGGGAAGGTGCCGAAGTCAGCGACGGCTAAACGTGTCGCCGGCAGAGTAATGCTGAAAAAAATAATACCTACCAGACCAAGCCATAGGCCCTTCGTTTCAGCTTTCATTAAAACTAGTAGTTTCTTTGTAGGTTAGCGTAGGGCTGAATACGATGTTGGTACCAAGATCATATTTTCAATGCGCTCGACAATGGGGCCATTGACTTCAGTACCCGCTTTGGCAGATTTCCATTCAGGATCATTTTGAAATGCATTCCACTTGCTTTCCCGTTCAGCAAGGCTATCCCACTCCAAAAGATAATAGAGAGAATTGCTATTTACGCCTACTAGTACCGTCCAAAAACCAATCTGCCGAATACCATGCTTTTCCCACATCCCCAAGGTGATGCTTTCAAAACGCTTATTAAGCTCTGGCAACTTGCCAGGAACCGAATGGTAAATACGTAATTCATGCAACATAGCCAATCCTTTACTAAACATATACTCTAGTAACGATAATAACGAAATTGCCAATGTAATCCCGGAAGTGGAGTAAATTGATCTAATTAATGCCAATTTAGCCCTAATTTAGTATCAAATTTAAGGAAGTTATGCCAATCATTACCAATATTGAAGATTTACGTGTACTCCATCAAAAGCGTACCCCAAAAATGTTCTACGACTATGCTGATTCAGGCTCGTGGACTGAAACCACCTATCGCGCTAACGAAGCCGATTTCCAGAAAATTAAATTTCGCCAGCGGGTTGCTGTCAATATGGAAAATCGCACCACCCAAACTACCATGATTGGTGAAACTGTGGCAATGCCAGTGGCTTTAGCGCCAACCGGTTTAACTGGCATGCAATTCGCCGATGGTGAAATCTTAGCGGCACGCGCTGCGGAAAAATTTGGGGTGCCATTTTGCTTATCAACGATGAGCATTTGCTCGATTGAAGAAGTAGCGAAGCACACCACTAAACCATTTTGGTTTCAGCTTTACGTAATGAAGGACCGTGACTTTATCGAGCGGTTAATTGAGCGTGCTAGAGCCGCATCCTGCTCGGCCTTAGTACTTACCTTGGATCTACAAATTTTGGGGCAACGCCATAAAGATTTAAAAAATGGTTTAAGCGCTCCGCCCAAATTAACGATTGCCAACATCATCAATATGATGACTAAACCAAGGTGGTGTCTTGGTATGGCTAAAACTCCACGTCGCAATTTTGGTAACATTGTGGGTCATGCTTCTGGAGTAGGCAATATGGCGTCCTTATCCTCATGGACTGCCGAACAATTTGACCCAGGTTTAAGTTGGGACGATGTCGAATGGATTAAAAACCGCTGGGGCGGCAAACTCATAATCAAAGGCATCTTAGATGTCGAAGATGCGCGCTTAGCCGCTAACTCAGGGGCGGATGCTTTAATTGTGTCGAATCATGGTGGACGGCAACTTGATCATGCCGTCTCCAGTATTCACGCCCTACCCGCAATTGTTGATGCAGTTGGCAGCGATATCGAAGTCTGGGTTGATGGCGGTATTCGCTCAGGGCAAGATGTCCTTAAGGCCTGGGCCTTAGGAGCGCGCGGCACAATGATTGGTAGAGCCTTTTTGTATGGTCTAGGCGCAATGGGCGAGGCTGGTGTTACGAAGTGCCTGGAAATTATTCATCGTGAACTTGATCTATCCATGGCGTTTACTGGCCATCGAGATATTCACAAGGTCACAAAAGCTATTTTGTATCCCGGCACCTATTAGGGCAGAGCGCATAAAAGTGGCTTGGCAGAGATCTGCCTTGCTACTCAACTATCTTTGCTGGCGATTCAAATAAAATATGGTCTATTGGCAAATCATCCCAATAGCGCTCCATCATGTGTATGTATGCGGCCTCAATTTGCTGTGCAAATAAGGGGGTATTAAATAAGGGGGCAGTTAAACGTTGCTCGGCTAATTTTTCCTTCAGTTGCTGCAGCTTTGCCGAATCAATTGCCAAAGCAATCGCTAGCGACTCATATTCTTGAGAGTTCGTAGTAATTAACTCTGGCAAACCAATCGCATTGAGTAAGCTAGCTGCAACTCGACTAGCAAAAGAAGCATTCATACAAGTTAAGACAGGTAACCCAGCCCAGAGTGCATCACTTGCAGTGGTATGCGCATTGTAGGGTAAGGTGTCCAAGAATAAATCGGCAGCCCGATGGCGCGCTAAGTGCTCGACCAAGCTTAGACGCGGAGCAAATATTAAGCGTTCAGGCTTAATATTTCTTTTAATCGCCTCTAAGCGCAAGTTTTGGGCAATAAATCGGTTGTCTTCTAAGAGCCATAAAACACTACCTTCTACCTGACCCAAAATACGCATCCAAGAGTCAAATGTAGGGGGTGTAATTTTGTAATTATTATTAAAGCAACAGAAAACAAAACCGTGTTCAGGTAAACCTAACTCAGTGCGCGAAGCTTTTTTTTCTGCAATCTGTTTTTTATTGTCATTAGCCTGATAAGAAAAAGGGAGGTAGGCAATTTTTTCTAAGTAATATTGCCGGCAATCTTCGGGAATTAAGGTGTGATCAGCAATGATGTAATCGATATAGTCAGCGCCCATCGTACCCGGATAACCAAGGTAATTTACCTGGATTGGCGCCGCCCGATACGCCAATAAACCAGGACGACTATCTTGTACTAAACCCATTAAGTCAACTGCAATATCAATTTCCATTTCGCGCGACAATTTCGCTACCTCAAGGTCACTCATGCCCCGAATGTCAACCAACTGATCTAAGGATTGATTAATCCGCTGAAAAATTTCGGCATTATTATCTTGGCCAAACGAAAAAGCAATAACTTCAAATTGCGCTTTATTGTGATTTTCAAATAAACCAGCGATGAGTTGAGTAACTGCATGATTACGAAAATCTGCTGAATAATAAGCCAGGCGAATTTTCTGACTACGCTTACGTTTTGCGATCGTTGGTAAAGCTAAATCAGCTTTGGCCCTGTTTTGGGTATATTGTTTTGCGACAGCAAGTTGCAACTCAGGATCGCTAGAGATGGCAAGCATTCCAAATGGAGTTATTGCCTTTTCGCCAACGCTAGCCTTATTAAGAATTGCTGCTAAGGCAGCTTCGAAGCCAATCCAATTATTCATGGTCATTTTTAAATTAAATGGCATGGCGAATAAATAGTCGTAGTTCGGTTTTATGGATAAGGCTTTTTCGTATGCAATTAAGGCTTTATCTTCGTAATGTAATTGTGTAAATAAGATTGCCGTATTAAGCCAAGCTTCGAAATAATCTGGTTTAATTTGTATGGCTCGACCATAGGCATTGAGTGCCGCTTCGTTACGCCCTAATACTTTAAGCGCTAATCCTTGGTTAAACCAAGCAACAGCATTGGAATCTTGTATAGCTAATGCTTTTTGATAGCAGCTAAGGGCCTCCTCATAATTACCTAACTTAAATAAACTAATGCCAAAATTAAGCCATGCTGCGGCATTAAAGGGAGTTAATTGAGTGGCTAACTCATGGTGTGCTAAAGCGGCCTGCTCTTGATCGGACTCAGATAAGGCTTTTGCCAAATTAAATTGCAACCCTGCATCTTGTGGATCAATCTGGACGGCTTGTTGTAAGAGGCTGGCTGCAGCTTGATGCTGACCTTGGCTAGCCTTAACTAAACCATAAATCTGCAAAGCCGATAAATGATTAGGCTCAGCTTTTAGTGCCTCATCTAAGGCTAGCTCGCAAGCGGTGAAATTACCAACCTCAAATGCGGTAATAGCCTGCTTTAATAAATCTTCAATCATTTCAAACGCAATGCATTAGTGATCACTGAAACAGAGCTAAAACTCATTGCCACTGCTGCAATCATCGGTGATAATAAAAGACCAATAAATGGGTACAACACACCTGCTGCAATAGGTACACCTAAGGCGTTATAAACCATTGCGAAAGCTAAATTTTGTTTCATATTACGTACGGTTGCTCGAGAGATTAAAAATGCTTGGGCAATGCCGCGTAAATCACCTTTCACTAAAGTAATTTGGGCATTGTTAATGGCAACGTCAGTACCGGTGCCCATGGCAATGCCAATATTGGCTTTAGCTAAGGCAGGTGCATCGTTAATTCCATCGCCGGCCATCGCTACAATCCGGCCCGCTTTTTGTAGACGTTCAACTAGCGCTAATTTATGGGCTGGCTTTACGCTGCCATAGATTTCGCTAATACCCAGTCTTGCGCCAATGGCTTCGGCAGCTAGCTGATGATCTCCAGAGGCCATCACAATGTTGATACCGAGACCTTGCAGCCTCGCAAGGGCCTCTGCCGAGCTCGCTTTAATAGGATCGGAGAGCACGATAGCGCCAGCAAACTGTTGGTCGACGCCTAAATACATCACCGTTGCGCCCTGTGCTAGCGCTTCCTGTATTGCTGGAGATTGACCAAGGTTTACCTGATTTGTAGCCATTAATTCAACGTTACCAATTACCAGCTGGCGCCCATTAATAAGACCCTTCACACCCATCCCAGGCACAGCCTCAAAATGCTCTACCCGATCTAATCCTAAATTTTGTTCAGCAGCAGCCGCCACAATACTGGCAGCAAGAGGATGTTCACTACTGCGATCAACACTCGCAGCCATTTGTAAAATGTCGTTCTCGCTATAGTTGTTGCCAACAGAGATAATGCGCTCTACTTTTGGATGGCCTTCAGTGAGCGTGCCGGTTTTATCAACGATTAAGGTATTCACTTTACAAAGATTTTCAATTGCTGCCGCATCTCTAAAAAGTACGCCTTGGGATGCAGCCTTTCCGCTGGCGACCATAATCGACATTGGCGTTGCTAAACCCAGCGCGCAGGGACAGGCAATAATTAATACCGAAACTGCATTAATTAGACCAAAAACCCAACTGGGTTGCGGGCCAAATAAACCCCAAGCAAAAAAACTGAGTAAAGCAATACTCACGACTGAGAGCACAAAATATTTTGAGACTACATCAGCCATCTTTTGCATTGGGGCTTTTGAGCGCTGTGCTTGGGCCACCATTAGTACGATTTGCGCCAACATGGTCTCAGAACCAATGCGTTCAGCACGAATCACTAGGGTGCCATTAGTATTTAAAGTAGCGCCTATCACTTTGCCGCCGGCTTTACGACTAACAGGCACAGGTTCGCCAGTAATCATCGCTTCATCGACATAACTGGCACCTTCCGCTACTACACCATCAACCGGTATTTTCTCTCCCGGCCGTACCCGAATTAAATCACCCAGCTGTATCACCTCTAAGGGCACATCTTCTTCCTTGCCATCATTACTGATACGCCGCGCAGTCTTGGGACTTAAGCCCAATAAAGAACGGATTGCTGCTGAAGTTTGCGAACGTGCGCGCAACTCCATCAGCTGCCCAACTAAAGTTAAGGAAATAATGACGGCCGCAGCTTCAAAGTAAACCGAAACCCGCCCCATAGAAGTAAATGAACTTGGAAAAACATCCGGTACGAAGGTTGCAACTAGACTATAAATATAGGCGGCACCGGTACCCATGCCAATCAGCGTGAACATATTGGGGCTACGATTTTGAATCGATACCCAAGCTTGAACAAAGAAAGGCCAGCCAGCCCATAAAACGACTGGGGTAGCCAAAACGAGCTCAAGCCAACTCGAACTCGCCATCGAGACTAAATGCAGCGACTCGTTAAACATCGCCAAAATAAAAACGCTCAATGTCAGGGGTAAAGTCCACCAAAAACGACGTCGATAAGAAATTAATTCCGGATTTTCGCTTTCATCAAGACTGGGTATCTCTGGTTCTAAAGCCATGCCACACAAGGGGCAACTACCAGCGTGGTCTTGGCGAATTTCAAGGTGCATCGGGCAGGTATAGATTGCTCCCGGCTTTACAGGTTCAGGCTCTTTAGGGGTAGGATGTAAATAGGCCTCCGGGTCAGCAATAAATTTGGTGCGGCATTTGGCCCCACAAAAATAATATGGATGTTGCTGATATTCAAAATGATGCACCGACTGATCGGTAACATTCATATTACAAACCGGGTCTTTTAGCTGAGGTGGGTCGGCTAAGTTCTGCTGACTAGAGACTTGATGTGTATGATCCATCCTGCAATTCTAGTATCTTTATAGGAAAGACCTTTAATATGAACCAAATTGAAGAATTTATTCCAGGCCAACAAGTAAAGCATCTTAAAACAGGTGGTTTATATCAGATCATTTGTGTGGCCAAGATTGAAGCCACACTCGAGGATGCCTATGTTTATCAAGCACTCTCGAACATGACATTTTGGATTAGACCCAAAGCAGAAATGCTAGATGGGCGCTTTATCACAACATAAAAACAGCAAAAAAATAAGGGCTACAAAAAATTTATTTATTTTTTTACATCAATTTCTTCCATCACCGTAACGGCAATAGGTTTTTCCAAGAGTGCCTCAATTAACTTGCGATAGGTTTTATAGTGCTCAGTTTCACGATGCGCTGCAAGCCCAGATTGACCGGCATAACATTCAACCAAATGAAAGCTATCGCCTGTATTGGATTTAAAAAAATCATATTGATGGCAACCTGGTTCAGCGCGCGTAGGATCAACCATATTAGCGAGGATATTTTGTACATCATTCAGACAATTCTCTTTGGGATAAAAAGAAGCAAATACGTTAATTTTGTCACTCATAATTTTGTCCTTTAGTTAAAAAAATTAATTTTAGCCAGTGATGCTAACTGTTCTAAATTCAAATTGGTCCCAAGCATAAGCGTCGGGGAAATCTACATCAGTCCAGTTGAGGTCAACTGGATGAGCTGTTTCAGCAAAAGTCATGGTCAAATTATATAAAACTTTTGCATCTGATGGCAGTGAAGAAATTGTATATTGATCTAAATAAGGCAGGATGATTTCAATGCGACTCAACATTGCCTCATAAAAAACTTTTAATTGGGGCAGCGTAACTGAGTGTAATTTTTGATATCTTGCTGCCTCATTATCTAATGCCCACTCGTCAACAAAATTTTGCAAATCTGAAAATTGTGAGGGAAGATTTTGATTACTCATCTATCTAAACCCCCTCATTCAGCATATCATCAGCTGCGCGATAATGATTTTGAATTAATTGTTCTTGCTCTGACAAGAACATGTATGGCAAACCCCCACTTGCAATACTCTCGTATTGAGTTTCCATGGTTGCCAAATCTTCGCGTAATACCTCACGATTCCGCACTAAGGAGTGGGCTTGAGCAATACGGTCAGAAGGTTTATCAGTTTTATAACTAAAACGCATCACTCGAATATCAGTTTTATTGTGCGAGATGGGCCAAAAAAGCATAATTGAATTGGTATTAGCTTGTGGACCAATCACAATATTGGGAAATAAATGCACGATGTCAAATGCCCACTGCTTAAACCGGGATGGATTTACCCCAATGGGCAATTTATCCATCTCAAACTGAACAAATGATGGAAACATTGGACGAGAATATTTATAGAAAATATCTTCTGCTGGAGTTGGCTTATGGTTAGGATTACCATGAGCTGAATACCGGCCAAAATGTTTCCCTACCTCTAAGTAAGGGCGATGTCGATTTGGATTACTTGGGCTACCTTGATAATCTGGTACTGTATTTTTATGAATAAAAATATTGTGATACCCCTCACAAAATGCATTAACTGCTAAGTTCCAATTAGTATTAACTACTACGCGGTGATCCGCTACCTTAACTCTGTTATCAGAAAACCCTTTATATTGACCATAAATATCACCAAGCCACTCTTTTAGAGTCTGCGCAGGATGCTCTTCAAAATTAACGAATACGATGTCTTCCCAAACCTCAGAATGAATCTCTATTAGACCCAATTCATCCTTCTTCATATCTTTGAATTGGGTCGAGTCCGTAACCCCAATCAAATTACCTGTATTTGAAAAAGTCCAAGCATGAAATTGACATTGGAAAAATTTACTACAACCTTCTTTGCTATGTACTAATTTATCACCACGATGTCGACATATATTGCGAAATACTCGAATTTTGTCATCTTCGCCGCGCACTATGATTAATGAGGCCTTGAGAGGCGGTACGTCAGTTACCAAGTAACTTCCCTTCTCCACCAACTCCTTTGAGCTACCAATAATGAGCCATGATTTGGAAAATATTTTTTTTACCTCTTCATCAAAAAATGCTGGCGACAATCGTTCTGTCATTGGAATAGTATTGCTTAAGCGACTGGTGTCGCCTTTGAAAATAGTGATACATTCGTTAGTCATAATAATTTATAGTTTATTTAAGGATGATAAAACCATATCTCCGAGCGATTGAAAGCGCATATGGCTACGAATGCGTTCCATAATTCCTGCTGTTAATGCTACAAATGTGACTTCACGCTCTGGATCAACCCAAAATGCCATTGAACCCAGACCCCAACTTCCAAAACTTTTAGAGGATGCTAATGTAGCAATATGACTTGGAAAGATGCCTTCGCCTCGCAGGAATAAACCTAAACCTAAATATGCTGGAAATGGAGCTAAACCATGCAAAGCACGGGAATTATTCATCATGCTATTGGGTCTTAGACCAGTTTGATTTGATGTCATCAATGCCACCATTGCCGGAGACAAAACTCGTGCGCCATCCAACTCTCCCTGCAGACGCAAGGCTTCAGCAAAACGCATAATATTAGGTGCCGTGGAAAAGCCACCTCCCCCAGCAGCTAATTCAGTAGTTTCTGTTATGCCTTTATCACGCGTCATTAAATATTGATGATTTAACTCGGGCGAATCTAGATCACGAACCACAACTGGTACACGGCGATTATCTAATTGCTTAGAAATTCCAAAAGAGGTATCAAACATACCTAGTGGTTGAAAAATATCCTCTGCCATGATGGTCCTAAATGAGCGCTTTTTCTCATCTAATCGACGAATAATTTCTGCCAAAATGGTATAGCCCGTCATTGCGCTATAACTTACTATTTCGCCGGGGGGTGTTTCAAGTGGTAAATCACAAATTGCCGCAACACTCTTTTCTAAAACCCCTAAATCGGGGATCGGAATTGGGGCTGGGGCCATACCTAGACCTGCAGTATGGGTAATGATATGTCCAACGGTGACACCCTCTTTACCGCGTTTAGCAAATTCCGGGATGATTTCCGCAACCTTAGTTAGTAAACTGACATCGCCTCGCTGGACACAGCGAAGCAACGCTGTTGCTGTTAAAGCTTTGGATACCGACATAATGCTAAAAATAGCATCTTCCTGCATCGGCCGTTGAGTTTCTCTTTCAGCATGACCTAGTGTTAAATCAAGCACTAACTGACCCTTGCGGGCCACCATAATTCGAGCGCCATCATATTTTTGATTTGCTATATCACTTTCAACACGAATTTGGACGCGATGTAAGGAGTGTCGATCAAATCCCAATACACTCGGATCTTCTAAAGCATTATTTTTCATCATTACTGTTCTGCTTTTATATTATTTGCTTTAATTAACTGCCCCCAACGGTTGAACTCACTTTGCATGTAAACCGTTAATTCTTGTGGGGTCATACCAGATTGCCGCACAATCACTCCTGCTTTAGTTAGTGCGGCCCTAGCCTCAGGATCGGCAATTACCGCATTCATTTCTCGATTTAGGTAATTCACAATTGCTTGAGGGGTTTTAGCTGGCAGTAGAATCCCCTGCCAAAATGCAAGGGTAATAGGAATCCCTTGCTCGGTAAAAGTAGGCACTTCAGGTGCATCAGGGACGCGCTGTAAGGTATCAACTCCCAAAACGCGTACACCGCCTGATTTAACATGGCCATATGCCAAACTAAGCGGTGCCATCGTGACATCTACTTGGCCGCCAACCACTGCCGCAAATGAGGGGCCAGAACCTTGATAAGGTATATGAAGCATATTAATTTTTGCTAGGTCGTTGAAAGCCTCAGTGCGAATGTGGGCGCCGCTCCCCAAGCCCCAGGTGGAATATGTGTACTTACCTGGATTGGCCTTAGCCAGTTGAATAAACTGATCTAAGGTTGTTGCGGGAATTTTAGGGTTAATAATCAAAGCGTTTGGCATACTGCCTACTACACCAACAGGAATAAAGTCTTTAAGTGGATCGTAGCGTGGCTTAACAAAAAAGTGTGGGAGAACTGAATGCGTATCTCCCACCGTATATTCCATTGTGTATCCGTCTGGTGCCGCTCGAGCTACAAACTCTGACCCTACTACTCCACTTGCTCCAGCGCGATTTTCAATAATAATTTGCTGTTTAATACGATCGCTCAGAAACTTTGCAAAAGTTCTAGCTACGTTATCGGTTCCGCCCCCAGGTGGATAAGGCACAATCATTTTGATTGGCCTATCTGCTGGATAGTCTGCATAAGCAAAAGAAATACTGCCCACCAAGGTAAGCAAGCACCAAATACATTTTCCAAGTAATTTCATTATTTTGTCCCCATATTCTATTTTTTCTAATTCTAGGGGGGATTCCATTATTTATCTATGAAATAATATGAATAATAACTATTAATATTATGCATAATATGGACATCAAATTACTCTTTGCTTTCTTGGCCTTAATGCGGGAAAGGAGCGTTTCCAAGGCAGCAGAGCGCCTTGGCATTAGCCAGCCTACCCTAAGTCACTCCCTCAATAAATTGCGTGACTTATTTGATGACCCTCTCTTATTGCGTTCGCGTGGCGGGATGATTCCTACGCAACGAGCCCTTAGGCTCCAACCGTCAGTAGAAACCCTAGTTGATAACTATAAAAGTCTAATCAAAGCAACCCACCCTTTTAATCCAAATAATTCGACTCGCACCTTTGTTTTAACGGCTCCTGAACATGCCGAGCACATGCTGATTCCATTAGTGATAAGAAAAATTCGCGTTGAGGCGCCCGGCATTCGAATTGTGGTGCGTGCGCCAGATCCTGATCAAGCATATGAACTACTTGAGCGCGGTGAAATTGATTTACGAATTGCTTGGCTGCTCAAACCAGCGCCATCTTTACGCTCATTTCATCTTTTCCAAGATCAAATAGCATATATTGCTGATCGCGATCACCCAATCCTAAGAGGCAAATTAAACCTTACAGATTTTATTAGCCTCCCTCATGCTCGCACAGAAAGCGCAGGGACAAGAACGACTCACTTAGTTGTTAATCAAGCTATTGAACGCTTACAAAAAAAACTTCTGCTAACCTTTCAACTACAAAATTTTATGACCGTACCTATGGCCTTACAAGGAACCGATATTATCGCTGCAGTACCACGTGGTTTGGCTATTAGGTTAGCTGAAAAACATGCTTTGCAAATATTAGAGCCGCCCCTAAAGCTACCAAAAATTAATTACTCTGCTTATTGGCATGAAAGAAATCAACGAGATCTTGGCCATAGATGGTTAAGACAGGTAGTTCTCAATGCAGCGCAGGAATTAAAAAGCTGATGGGTTGGGTAATTTCATTTTAAGTAGGTTTTTTAAAAATAACTGAATCTAGCCCCCTTCAAGCTCTTAGCAAAATTCGCCACCATTGAAAGTGCAGCCAGATATCTGCTTGCTCAAAAGCAACTTGCTGCTGCATGCGGCTAAACCACTGATCTAAAGCCACGCCCCTGGCATCATTGGTCACTAAACTATACTCACCAATCATTTTGAGGCGCCCAAATAAAACCGCAGTAACAATATCGGCCGAGCTCGGCTTATCGCCAAATAAAAAATTACTCGGGTTTGGTAATTGATTTAAATAGGTGCTGACACGTTTACGCTCTACCGCCATCTTCTCCTGCAAGCTAGCGCCTTGAGTAAAGTAGGCAATACGCGCTTGATTTAAATCAATCTTTGCCTGTAATGCCGCAGGATCTTTTGCCGTTGACATGCGCGCCTGAAGATCTTTAATAATGCCGCCTAAGGCGCGGGGGAAAATAAATCTCAAGATTGGCAAATGCATCATGGCCTTACAAAAGGTTAAGCGCTCTATGGGGATTTCATAATGTGCTTTAACTACTGACCTATTTTGCGGGGCAAAATTTACATTAGCGTCCAGCCATTGATTGCCTGCTAATGTTGCAGCTAAGCGCAAGATATCCTGACTATCAATCAAGATCGTTTTACCATCGACCAATGTAGGCACTGACATGTGGGGATTAAGCGCAACATACCAAGGCGCAAGTTGCTCTTTACGCAGATGAATATCCATGTATTGATTTTCAAATGGCACTTCTGCTTCCTTGAGTGCCAATCGGCCGATCATTGAGTAATAAGATGATGGAGCGCTATAGAGAATCATCATTAAGGCCTTACTCCTGGGGCTTCAAGCGGCATTCCATTGGCACGCATCATTAAAAATAGTTCGAGTTCAGTTAACTCTTTCGAGCCATAAGCATAAGGCTCTGCCCGCACACCCATCATGCAATTACGTAAACGCCGCTGTAATGAACCCACGCTTTGCCACTCAATTCGATAGATGGGATAAGCAGTTGGATGAGCCTGAGGAATTGAAACGCCAGCTAACTTTTCACCCGCGCGCTCTTCATGGCATTGCCTACAAGATAAATTGAGCTGGCCAATACGTTGATTAAAATGGCGCTTACCAGCTTCAAGGTAGGGTTGTGTTGCTAGAGTAGCCTTAATTTGAATTGGCATGCCTTTCGACTGCACTGAAATATAGGCTAATAAAGATAAGAGTTCTTTGCTTTCAAAAGGAAGTGATTTGACTTTTTGTTTTTCGGCACGACACTGGTTAATGCGTCCTTCTAAATTCATTAACTTACCATCTACTAACTGTGGGTAGCGGGTAGCTACCCCCTGCATCGATTTTGCTGCGTCGCCATGACAACTTGCACACGCTTGATTGGAACTGCCAAGCTTTTCTTGCCAAGTACTTTGGCCATCTAAGATGGCAAATGTTGCCGGATTAAGACTAGGATCATCTTGCATCGCCTTATTTTCAGCTGACATTAACTGATAACTGGATTGTCGAGGATCAGCCGCAAACGATTGGGTGGCGTGTAACAGCATTAACTGTAAACCGACCAGAATCACTACTCGGGAATGAAGGGGGCTCACCTAAGTTACGGTAATCTGACTTTGATTGGTAGCCAAGTAGCCGTCGTCACCCGCCCAAGAAAACTGAAAAGTTCCACTGGTCGTGGCAATAACCGTAAATATCAGCAGTGGATTGGCACCAACGGCTGGGAAAAAATCAGCCTTAAAGACTTCAGCGCCATTAAATTGACATGTAAAAACCCGAATAATATCGCGCGGAATTAATTTACCCTGCTCTGTATGGCGAAAACCCGTCTCCATATCGTGTTGCACAATCGCTTTGATTTCGATAATCTCACCTTTACGGGCAGTCTTTGGCATGGTGATTAGGGTGCGCGAAGTTTTGCTCATATAAATCCCTCTGAGCAAGCTGAGCTGGTAATCAGCGTATCTGCATACGTCTGATAAAAACTACCATCACTCATTTGCGCAATCGCCCAAACCCGTTGCGTATCTGCCAAACGGATGCGGGTTGTGAAGTTCGCAGTTCCAGATTGAGGGGTGAAATAAGCACTCAGAATATTAGGCAAGGGATTTTTTTCTGCTACCAAATGAATTGCTTTAACGTAGTCGCTCTGTGACATTGGACTATCAGTGCTAACTTTAATGGTAACTAAATTCCCATTTTCAATTAAGCTGGCCAACTCTAATTGCACCCTACCTTCTTTCACTGCATTATTGCCAATAATGCTATTTATTGCTTTAGCAGCTTCTTCTGGAGAGGCATGTGCTTGCTGTAACGGCACCAAACTAAAAATTCCTAAGGCCTTAAGCAGCTGTCGACGCTGATTTTTCATTGCTTTAAGCTCCCTAAAAAACTTACTACATCTTCAATTTCTTGGGCACTCAAAATGGTCTTTCCAGCGAACTGTGGCGCTACTCGGTTTAAGTGATTAATACGAAAATAGGCGGGCATGATGGTATTTGGATTAAAACGGCTTGCATCTACTAAACGCGCGCGCAACTGGGGAGATGATAAACGCGCACTACTGACAATTAAATCGGGGGCTAAATTTCCCTGAAAACGCTCCTCAGGAAATGGCCCACTATGGCACAAAAGACAAAGGCCAGTTTGACGGCTTGCCACTATAGCGCGACCACGGATGACGTTACCCGCTTCTTGAGTCAGTGGCTCGACGATAGCATCGCCCGAATAGGTTTGGGCAAAAACTGGTACCGGCATTAGAAGCGGCAGCGCTAGAACTAAACTGATAACTAGCGCAAACCGCATAGGCATAAAACTAAACCAACTTAATGCCACTATTCTTCAGGGGAACCGTACGATAGCGTTTGCCAGTAGCGCGATAAAGCGCATTTAATACCGCTGGCGCTGCAACCGCAATAGTGGGCTCACCAATGCCGCCCCACTCCGGTCCACCACCCTCAATAATGATCGTTTCCACCTTAGGCATTTGCGCTAAACGTAATGAATTAAACGTATCAAAATTCGTTTGCTCAATACGCCCATTCTTAACCGTGCATTCCTCTAAAAAGAGTGCCGATAAACCATATACAAAAGAACCGGAAACTTGCCGACGAATTTGCGCAGGATTGACGGCATAACCACAATCGGTCGCTGCCACAATGCGGTGAATTTTCACTTCATTATTTTTATTTACTGATAACTCACAGGCCGCCGCAACAAAACTGCCGAAAGACTTCATTTGAGCAATACCACGATGCACTCCAGCAGGGGCTGGTTTTGTCCAGCCAATGCCTTCAGCAGCTGCATTCAGCACGGCTAAATTACGCGGGTATTTGTCCATGTATTTACGGCGAAACTCAACGGCATCAACACCCGCAATCTCTGCCATCTCATCCATAAAGCATTCCATGAAAATAGCGTTTTGATTGACATTGACACCACGCCAGAAACCAGGCGGCACATGGGTATTACGCATCACATGGTCAATATGATAATCAGGGAAATGATAACCAAAAGCATGTTCGCCGGCATTGAATACACCCTGAAAAGTGAGGGGGTCCATCCCTTTATTGGCAGCTACAATCGCCGGTCGAACGGCATGCAAAATCGACTGCCCGCATAAGCGCATATGAAATGAAGTGAGATTTTTCTTATCATCAAAAGAAGCGCTCATTTTTGCCATCATCACTGGGTGATAACGTCCTTGAGTCATATCTTCTTCGCGAGTCCAAATTAATTTAATTGGCACACCGGGCATTTGCTTGGCAATATTCACTACTTGAGTGGTGTAATCCTGAAAAGCGCCGCGGCGACCAAAACCACCACCTAAATTAATCTTAGTAACATTGCACTTATCTCCTGGCAGACCCGATGCAGCAATCACTGCAGCCAACGACGCCTCACCGTCTTGGGTTGGTACCCATGCTTGGCAGCTATCGGTCGTCCAGACCGCAGTTGCATTCTGGGGTTCCATCGTGGCATGATTTAAAAAGGGATAGAAGAAAATCGATTGATGGATTTTGCCAGATCCAGCCATGGCTTTTTTCATGTCGCCATTGGTGTTGCCAGTAAATGCTTCATCCGCATTTAAACCATCCTCAAGCATCTTTTTAATGATCGCGCTGGAATTATTGGCATTAGGGCCTTCATCCCACACAATCGGTAATTTATCTAGCGCTGTTTTAGCTACCCAAAAGGTATCAGCCACTACTGCAACAGCTGTATCGCCAACTTGCACTACTTTCTTCACACCTTTAATGCCAGTCACTTTACTCGCATCAAAACTTTTTACTTTGCCACCAAATACGGGACATTCTTTAATGTTGGCAATTAACATGCCTGGCATTTTTAAATCAATGGCATAAATTTGCTTACCAGTTACCTTCCCTATCGTGTCATCAATTCGGTCTACTGGCTTACCAATGAGTTTCCAATCTTTAGGATTTTTTAAAGTGATCTCAGTTGGCACGGGTAATTTGGCGGCTGCTACAGAGACTTTGCCAAAAGTCGTTTTACGCCCCGATGGGGTATGCGTAATCACACCATTGCTCGCCACGCACTCGCCAACTGGTACACCCCAATCACTCGCGGCTGCTTGAATTAACATCATGCGCGCAGCAGCGCCGCCTTTACGAACATAGTCTTGAGAAGTGCGAATGCCACGACTACCACCGGTACCAAAATCGCCCCACACACGTTTACGTTTTACATTTTCAGCGGGGCTAGGATATTCGTAACCCACCATTTTCCAGTCACACTCCAGCTCTTCAGCAACCATTTGGGCTAGGCCTGTAATCGTGCCCTGCCCCATCTCGGAACGGGCGACACGCACAATAACGCGCTCGTCAGGCTGAATTACGACCCAAACACCAATTTCTGGCGTACTTAAGGCAGCATCTGCCTCACATAAACCAAACGGAATTTCAAACCCCAAGGTTAGCCCAGTACCAACCGCAGCAGTTTGAACAATAAATTTTCTGCGCGCTGGGCTTTGTATTGTGATATTCATTAATCAGCCCCTTAAGCTTTAGCAACAGCATGAATTGCTGTACGTACTTCTTGGAATGTGCCGCATCGACAAATATTGGTGATGGCAGCGTCAATTTGGGCATCAGTTGGTTTCGGATTTTTACGCAACAATGCCGTAGTCGCCATGACCATACCTGACTGGCAATACCCGCATTGAGGCACTTGATTGTCAACCCAGGCTTGCTGAATTTTGCTGAGCTGGCCATTTTTTTCCAAGCTCTCAATAGTTTCAATTTTTTTACCAGCAGCTGCGCTGACTGGTAACGTGCAGCTCCGCAAAGCCTGCCCTTCAAGCAAAATAGTGCAAGACCCGCATTGCCCGATTCCACATCCATATTTCGTACCAGTAAGGTCGAGTTGTTCACGCAGAACCCAAAGTAAAGGAGTACTGGGATCAACGTCCACACTCATTTTTTTACCATTAACATTTAATGTAATCACACTATTTCCTTTTTTGTAGGCCTTATTACTGCTTTATAAATTCTTTATTTCGTAACAGTGACCTGCCCACGAATTTCACCGCCTGGATTTTCTTTAGTGTGAATATTGATGTACCACATACCGGCTAATAAATCTTTTGCCTGATCGGCAGTAATAGTTGCCTTCCCTTTAATTGGACTTTCTACGCTACCTTGA
>CANKKB010000014.1 GCA_947482555.1 Burkholderiaceae bacterium
GGCATGGGCTTCCATGCCTTCTAAGCGACTAATACGTGCGGTTACTAAAGCCATCTCTTTGCTTGCGGCACGTGTCATTTTTTGCCAAGTCAAGGTTTTCATAAACTTATGTACCGACAAGCCGCCTGAATACCGTGCCGCTCCTTTGGTTGGTAACACATGATTGGGGCCGCTCGTTTTATCGCCGAAGGCAACCGTCGTTTCTTCACCCAGAAAAAGCGATCCGTAGCAAGTTAAATTCTCTAGCCACCAATCAAGCTCTTTAGCGTGTACCTCAAGGTGTTCGCTCGCGTAACGATCAGAGATAGTTGCGATCTCTTCTTTCGAGTCACACAAAATGACTTCCCCATAATCACGCCAAGCACAAAATGCAGCATCTTTAGCGATGGGTGGCAGGGTATTAATGAATTGTGGCACCAGCTCCATGACCTGCTTTGCCAAGACTGCAGAAGTAGTAAAAAGCCAAGCAGGTGACTCATGTCCATGCTCTGCTTGACCAACCAAATCACTCGCAACAATTTGGGGATCGGCAGTTTCATCGGCAATGATAGCGATTTCTGATGGTCCAGCAAAAACATCAATACCTACTTTGCCGAATAAAGCACGCTTGGCTTCTGCCACAAATTTATTCCCGGGTCCAACCACCACATCCGCTGGCTTCCCGGTAAAAAGTCCAAAGGCCAATGAAGCAATGGCCTGTACACCACCCAAAGTCATTATGACATCAGCGCCAGCAGCTTTAAACGCGTACAACACATAGGGATGAATGCCGCCACCACGAAATGGACTTGAACAGGCAATAATATTTTTAACCCCCGCCGCCTTTGCGGTTGCCACAGTCATATATGCAGAGGCTATATGCGCGTAGCGGCCAGCAGGCGCATAGCAACCCACTACATTTACTGGCATTACCTTTTGTCCAGCGGTAACCCCTGGATGCAATTGAGTTGAAAAATCTTGGATACTTTTTCTTTGTGCCACTGCAAAATCATGCACCTGCTTCACCGCAAAGTCGATGTCGCGCTTAACTTCAGCAGGCACAGTCTGAATAACGGCCGCAATGGCAGCGTCACTCATCACAATCTCACCAGTCCATTGATCCAGCTTCTCTGCATACTCTCTTACGGCCACCTCACCTTCCTGCTCAATACGAGTCAGCATGGCACGGGCTACTTCTTGCGCTGTCGATGTTTCGGTCTCTGGAGTTTTACTCGCTTTTTTTAAAAACTGGATTGCCATTTCTAAATCCTTAAAAATCAATATAAGACTAATCTCAAAACTAGGGCAACCAACACCCTAGTTTCAAAATTAGCAAATTCAGCGCATCACAAAATAGACGTGATGCTGATAAAAGATGAATTACTTCGCGTTATTAGCAAACTCACGTAATTGTTTATCTGCGTTAACCATCTTCATATACTCATCGGTAATGTATTCACTAGCAGGAGGCACCGCTTGAATTGCTCCGGTAGCAAGCATGAAGGCGCCAATTGCTGTGAACCAATCATCCATTGGTGATGGTCCTTTAGCACGATCCATGACTTTCAATTCACCAGCAAGATCAAAGGTCGGACGTGTATCAAACTCTTTACGCATCGAGGCTTCAGAAATTGTTACGCCACCCTGCTCATAAAATTTCTTCATCATTGCAATGGCCTGAGGCTTATTAGCATTCATCCACTTCCAGGTCCGTAAATACACGGCTAAAAATTTTGCCACCATTTGGGGATTTTCTTTAGCATAATCGCCGCGTGCAATTAAAGCCCCGGGCACCACCACTCCGCCTTCTTTACCGCTACAAAGTACTTTACCGCCAGCCTTTTCTTCAAGGGTATAAATATTTGGTGCCCATAGGCCACCAAATTCAGCATTTCCAGAAGACATTGCTGAAATAATTTCAGCCTGACCCATATTCTTAATGGTGACATCGGTTTTACTCAAACCATATTTCTTTAAGCAAGATTGCACCGCATAGTCACCGGTTGAATTACCCGTCAAAACAATTGCCTGACCTTTAAGTGCTTGTTGTGGATTTTTTGCAAAAGCCTCGGCCCCTTTTGCAGTACCTACTAAAGCATTACCCGCAGATTCATCATTTGAAATACCAATGGTTTTAATGCCGAATCGGACAAAACCAAGAACAGCTGGAACGGATCCGGTGGCACCAACATCCCAAGATTTAGAAGCCGAAGCAGCAATTTGCGGAACGCCCGCTGGAAAGGTACTAAATTCGGGTTTAAGGCCCAATTCTGCCCACCAATTTTTTTCGCTAGCAATATAAAATGGTAACGCCCAATAAACCGCAGGCTGATAACTCACTTTAATTTCTGTTAATTTAGGTGTCTGCGCTTGCGATAAAGTGCTCACCGTCATCAAAGCGCTACCAATAATGCTCACCGTAAGGCCTAATACAATTTTCTTCAACTTCATTTTGTCTTCCTCCATTTACTTTTAAAATTAATGATCACTACTTAAATTTTGTTCCCGCAATAACCTCCAAATCGAACTACGTAATTTCACAAAAGAGGGTAAATCCATCACATCTTCAATACGTGAATGACTATCCCAATTTTCAGCATCACGTATCGATTTAATATCAATAATTTCCCTAATTAACCCCGGATGTCTTGACATCACTACAACACGATCAGCTAAATACACCGCTTCCTCAACCGCATGGGTAATGAATAGAACTGTTTTTGGATTTTTACGCGCCAGCCGAATTAATTCCTCTTGCATGACTACCCGTGTTTGCGCATCTAAGGCCCCAAATGGTTCATCCATTAACAATACCTCGGGATTTAAAACATAGGCTCGCGCAATAGCCACACGCTGCTGCATGCCGCCAGATAATTGATGAGGATACGCAAGCTCATAGCCATCGAGGCCCATTAATTTAATCGCATCAGCAGTCCTTATCGATCTCTCGGCTGAATTGACACCATTTGCCTTTAGACCAAATTGAATATTTTCAACTACTGTTTTCCAAGGAAATAAAGCAAATTGCTGAAACACAACAGCGCGATCTGGTCCAGGGCCCTTCACTTCCTTGCCCCCTACCAAGACTTTGCCTTTGGTGGGCATATCCAGTCCCGCTACCATACGCAGGCAGGTGGTCTTACCGCAACCAGAAGGTCCCACGATTGCAACAAATTCTTTATCGGCAACCGTTAAGTTAATTCCACCAACGGCTAAGACTTCTTTGCCGCTTTGCTTAAAACTACGTTGGGTATCTTCAAAAACAATATTTGCCATAACTCAAATCTCTTGGTATCGGGTAGAAAATTTTTCAGCTTGACGCAACAAAATATCAATGACCAGGCCCACTAAACCAATCGCAATCATGCCACTCATCACTATATCTGTACGAATATTGGATTGGCCATTAACCATCATGTAGCCCACCCCACTAGATGCCACTATTAATTCAGCGCCTACCATCGCCTGCCAGCCTGTGCCAGTCGAAATGCGTAAACCCGCCACAATCGCTGGAATAGCTGCAGGCAGTAGTACCTGACTCATCAGCCTAACCTTACCCGAGCCCAGCATCTGCGCTGCCTCAATATATTTTGGGTCTACATAAAGGGCTCCGCGATAAGTATTAATTAAGATCGGTGGAAACGCGCCCATAAAAATAATCAGAATCGGTCCACCAATGCCAGTTCCAAACCATAAGGCGGCAAATGGGATCCATGCAATTGGTGCAACGAAGCGTATGCTTTCAAAAAATGGCGTAATGATGCGATCAGCCCATTTAGATAGCGCCATTAATAAACCCAGCGGAATGCCAATCGCTACTGCTAATAAAAAACCATACAGAAACCGCTTAAAGCTAGACACAATATGGGTCAAAAGCGTGTAACCAGAAAAGGGTTCATGAAGTAACTTAATAAAGGTCAGTAAAACCTCATGAGGGGCAGGTAAAAATTGTCGAGGAGTTACGTTAGCTGCTACTACCCCATACCAAAATCCAAAAAAGCAGAGTAAGCCAACGAGGGTATAAAACCACCACTCACTTCTACCTAAGATGTGATTTATTTTCATACGGGCTTCCAAGGCATCGCCCAACGCTCTGCTTTTGCCAAGATAAGGGTCATTAGCCAGCCGCATAGCGCTACAGTAAACATGCCTACTAAGATCATGCCGGGATAAATATCTTGCGCAGCTTGGTGCAAAATCGAACCGAGACCAAAAGTGGCGCCAATTAATTCCGCTGCAACTAATGTCGTCCATGATGCTTGCAGCGATAAGCGTAGCCCAGTAAAAATCATAGGCAGCGCACCCGGTAATATGACTTCACGGTAATACCTTAATTGCTTAACTCCTAACATTGCTGCAGCTTCACGCTGTGGCACCTCAATTGAGCGAACCCCAGTATAGGTATTAATAACCGCAGGAATAAAGGCAGCGATAAAAATTACCATAATTTTTGCAGCATCGCCAAGACCTAACCAAACAATTGCTAAGGGAATCCAAGCTAACGGGGGCACAGGCCGTAAAGTTAAAAAAATCGGATTAACAAAAGCTTCGATCCGCCTATTTGCACCCATTAATATCCCCAATAAAATGCCGAGAGACGATGACACGAGAAAGCCTAAAGTAACTAAGAGCACGCTTTGCAATACATGTTGATAAAGCAAACCATCCCCATACCCTTTAAACGTAATAATTTTTAAAGAGTTCCAGGTTTCTGCGGGCGATGGAAAACGAAAAGGCGCAATGAAGCCAGACCATTCAGTTAGACCGTACCACGCCAATAAGATAGCGGCTATAAATACAATAGATCTCAGTAGCTTTTTATAAATTTGCCAAACCCCTAAATATACAAAAATTAAAAATAAATGTAAGCGCTTTCATTTTATGCCAAAAACTGCTATAAATTAGGCTTAGTCTCTATAAAGTTACTTAGTATTTTCCCTAATACCAACTTCAGTTGTACTTTCTATTAGCGCCTATCTGGTATGAAAAAACTGGCTAAATCGATCACCATTAACCACGTAGCTAAGGCTGCAGGTGTCTCTACAGCTACTATTTCGCGCGCCTTAAATCAGCCCGAGGCTGTGCGCCCAGCCTTGCGAGAACGAATCGATAAAACAATTAAAAGATTAGGTTATATACCCAATGCGAGCGCCCGTTCTTTAATGTTAAGGCGTTCAGGCACGATTGGCATGATCGTACCCACTTTAGATAATGCAATTTTTGCTCAAGGATTGGCGGCCTTTCAAGATCAACTGCTCGAGTCGCACTACCAGTTACTAGTAGCGAGCAGCAACTACGACCCAAATATTGAAGCCAACCAAATTAATAATTTATTAGTGCGCGGCGTTGAAGGTATTGCAGTTTTCGGTATTAGTCAACAACTCGAAATACTGCAGCTTTTACGAAATCGGGGGATGCCCTATATTCATATAGGCGCTTTAAAGGCGCCCATTTCAGGTTTTTGTTCTGGCTTTGATAATCAGCAAGCGATTCAACTCGGTGTTCAACATTTATTGGATTTGGGACATACCAAGTTTGGCATGATAGCGGGAATTACCGCAAATAATGATCGTGCCCGTGATCGGGTAAAAGGTAGCGTGAGTCTATTAAAGAAAAATAATATTAGTTTAGCCACCAACTTAATTATTGAATGTCCTTACACCATTGAAGCGGCCCGCGATGCATTAAAGAAATTGCTACATACCGAGCCAAAGTTGACTGCCATTATTTGTGGTAACGACGTCTTAGCCCTCGGTGCCTTATTGGAGGCAAGTAAACAAGGCATCGCTGTGCCAAAAAAATTATCTATCATAGGCTTTGATGATCTAGCGCTTTCCCGTCATCTAATGCCCAGCCTAACGAGTATGCATGTGAATGCAAATTCAATGTGGCGAGAAGCAGCAAAGCACCTGGTTGCGCAAATTAATGGCGATAATGCCCTGCCGAAAGAAATTAAAACGCCTATTAACTTAGTCATTCGTGAATCGACTGGCAAAAGCCCAAAAAGCTAAAAATTAGTGGTTTTCTTTGGCGTGATTAATCGAGTATTTGGGAATTTCAATGACTAAATCTTTTTGCGCCACAATGGCCTGACAAGATAAGCGCGATTGGCTTGTTAAGCCCCAAGCCCGATCGAGCATATCGTCTTCATTGTCATCGGGAGGATTTAAGCTATCAAGACCTTCGCGCACAATTACATGACAAGTCGTGCAAGCGCACACCATATCGCAAGCATGCTCAATTTCCACACCGTTTTCTAATAGTGCCTCACAAATACTCGTGCCTGGAACAGTTTCGATTACCGTGCCAGCAGGACAATATTCACTATGCGGTAAAACCACAATTTGCGTCATACCAACCTTTTAAATTTCTGCAACATTTTTACCTTTAAGGGCTTTCTGAATACTCGCATTCATGCGCTTTTCTGCAAAGTCATCGCTAGCCTTTGCTGCCCGATCAATAGCTTTACGCAAAAGATCGCTATCGAGCTCTTTACTCGCAGTCGTTTTTAAGAGTTGCAATTCAGCGTCTAGGGTCGTACGTTCATCCAATGACAATAAATCACCATCACTAAAGAGTGCGGCATCGATCGCCTCAAATAAGCGTTGTGCACTGACTTGCTCTTCACGTAAAGCGCGGGCTTGAACATCAATTTTGGCAGAGGAAAACCCATCTTGCAGCATCCGTGTAATTTCAGCGTCTGTTAGTCCATATGACGGCTTGATATCAATTGCCGCATGAGCGCCGGAACCCTGCTCGACCGCCGTCACCGATAACAAGCCATCAGCATCGACTTGAAAAGTAACTCGAATGCGTGCTGCGCCGGCCACCATCGGTGGAATACCCCGCAATTCAAAGCGACCTAAGGAGCGGCAATCTTGCACTAAATCACGCTCGCCCTGAACGATGTGCAACGATAAAGCGGTTTGTCCATCTTTAAAGGTGGTGAAATCCTGGGCACGGGCAACTGGAATAGGCGTATTGCGGGGAATAATTTTCTCCACCAAACCCCCCATCGTCTCGATCCCTAAAGAGAGGGGAATCACATCTAGCAATAGCCACTCATTATTTTTAGTTTGATTGCCAGCTAATAAATCTGCCTGCATCGCAGCGCCTAGCGCCACAACTTGATCTGGATTTAAATTATTTAATGGCGTAGTACCGAATAACTCACCCACTGCGCGTTGTACATTAGGCATCCTAGTTGACCCACCTACCATGACCACACCTTTGACTTCATCTGCTTTTAAGCCCGCATCACGCAATGCTTTGCGCACCGCAACTAGGGTTTTACTCACTAAATTTTGGGTCATTTCAAAAAATTGCGCTTGGCTCACTCCGACATTCACTACAGTGCCATCACTTAAATTCAAATACACTCGGGTCAACGCGGCATGACTCAAATGTTCCTTAGCTGATTTACAAGCCAATAAAAGTGCACGCTGATCATGTAAAGATAAGGGTGGTAATTTAGCTTGTTCAATAACCCAGCAAAATAAACGTTGATCAAAATCATCACCGCCTAAAGCAGTATCTCCACCAGTCGATAACACCTCAAATACCCCTTTGCTCATCCGCAAAATAGAGATGTCAAAAGTGCCACCGCCTAAATCATAGACTGCATAAACACCTTCAGCGGCGTTATCTAAGCCATAAGCAATGGCAGCAGCCGTAGGCTCATTCAGTAATCGCAATACTTCAAGCCCCGCCAGCTTTGCTGCATCCTTAGTCGCTTGGCGTTGAGCATCATCAAAATAAGCAGGTACCGTAATGACGGCACCAACAATAGGCTCGGCAACAGAATCTTCTGCTAATTGTCGTAGCCTAGCTAAAATTTCAGCAGATACTTCAATCGGACTTTTATCGCCTGCAACTGTTCTGAGCTTGAGCATGCCAGGCTGGTCAACAAAGTCGTAAGGCGCATTTTCTAATTGCTCGACATCCCTTACTCCACGCCCCATATAACGCTTAACTGAAACTACGGTGTTTTTAGGGTCCGCAATTAAGTGCTCCAAAGCCTCAAAACCGGCTTGCGTTTGCCCATTTGGCAAATAACGCACGACCGAAGGTAATAATTCGCGCCCCTGCGCATCAACTAAAATTTGTGGCAAGGCATTGCGTACCAAAGCAACCAGAGAATTTGTTGTACCTAAATCAATTCCAATCGCAATGCGCCGCTGATGCGGGGCTAGAGACATCCCAGGTTCAGCGATTTGTAAAAGTGCCATAAATAATTGTCAGTATTCTTAATTAAAGATGGAGTTACTCATGTTAAATCGGCAGTTACATCGTCGAGCTCGGTAGCAAATTTATCGATAAACAATAAACCGCGTAAAAGCTCTGCTGCGCGCATATAGTTTCCGGCCCGATCAATTGCCTCGATAAGCTCAGTAATAGTAGCTTGATAAGACAAACTTACTTCTGCACTTAAATCAGCCAAAGCATTTAAGTCATCTTCATGCTCTTCTAATTTTTCCCGCCATGCAATTTGTTGCAATAAAAATGCTGCTGGCATAGCTGTATTCGTTTCTAATTGAGCATCTATACCATGTAATTCACATAAGTAAAGGCCGCGTTTAATCGGATTTTTTAAAGTTTGATATGCCGTATTGGCTAAGGTGGCCATTTGCATTGCTAAGCGTTGCTCGCTATCTGTTCCACGAGCATGGCGATCTGGATGAACTTCTCTTTGTATCGCCAAATAGGCTCGATCGAGCTCAGCCAAATTCACTTGGAATTGCGGAGTCAAACCAAAAAACTGGAAGTAATTATCAGACGCGGAAAGATTCGCCACAACCACACTCGTCTTTCACGTTTGGATTTTGGAACTTAAACCCCTCGTTCAAACCCTCACGCACAAAATCAAGCTGGGTACCATCGATATAAGCCAAACTCTTTGGATCTACAAACACCTTAACGCCATTCGATTCAAACATTTGATCTTCAGGCGCCGCCTCATCTACATATTCAAGCTCATAAGCCAAGCCCGAACAACCGGTAGTACGCACACCTAAACGCAAGCCACAGCCTTTGCCACGCTTTTCAATGTTATGAACTACGTGGGCTGCTGCTTTTTCAGTGAGAGTGATCGCCATTTGCTTTTACCTAATTTATGCCGGGTGTTTATCTTTATAATCTTTAACAGCAGCTTTAATTGCATCTTCAGCCAAGATCGAGCAATGAATTTTAACGGGTGGCAAAGCTAATTCTTCTGCGATTAAGGAATTTTTAATTTCCAGCGCTTGATCTAAAGTCTTCCCTTTAACCCATTCGGTAACTAAAGATGAAGAGGCGATGGCAGAGCCACAGCCATAAGTCTTAAATTTAGCATCTTCAATAATGCCCTGCTCATTCACCCGAATTTGTAACTTCATCACATCTCCACAGGCTGGTGCACCCACCATACCCGTGCCGACTTGATCGTCGCCCTTGGTAAATGAGCCCACATTGCGGGGATTTTCATAATGATCGATTACTTTGTCGCTATATGCCATGTTATTTCCTTAATTAGTGAGCAGCCCACTGAATAGTGCTGATATCAATACCGTCTTTAAACATTTCCCATAAAGGCGAAAGCTCACGTAAACGGGCAATTTTTTCTTTCACCAATTGAATCGTGAAATCAACTTCTTCTGCGGTGGTAAAGCGGCCAATCGTAAAGCGAATTGAACTGTGCGCTAATTCATCATTACGGCCTAAAGCACGCAATACATATGATGGCTCAAGTGAGGCTGAAGTACAGGCCGAACCTGAAGAGATAGCAATATCTTTTAGGGCCATCAACATCGATTCACCTTCGACATAATTAAAGCTAATATTTAAATTATGAGCAACGCGCTGATCCATGTCGCCATTCACGTAGACTTCCTCGATATCTTTCAGTCCAGCTAATAAGCGATCACGCAAAGCCCGAATCCGTTTATTTTCTTCAATCATTTCAATGCGCGCAATTCGAAATGCTTCACCCATGCCAACAATTTGGTGAACCGGTAAAGTGCCTGAGCGCATGCCACGCTCATGACCGCCACCATGAATTTGCGCCTCAATCCGCACCCGCGGCTTACGCCGCACAAACAAAGCACCCATACCCTTAGGTCCATACGTTTTATGCGCTGAGAAGCTCATTAAATCGACTTTTAATTTCTCTAGATCAATCTCGACTTTACCTGTTGCCTGGGCCGCATCAACATGCAGAATAATTCCGCGCGAACGAGTTAAGTCGCCAATGCGGGGAATATCTTGCACAACGCCAATTTCATTATTCACAAACATCACCGAAACTAAAATCGTATCCGGACGCATGGCCGCTTCTAATTGGGCAAAATCAATTAAACCACTTGGCAAAACATCTAAATAGGTAACATCAAAGCCTTCGCGCTCAAGCTCGCGGCAGGTATCTAAGGTGGCCTTATGTTCCGTTTTCACCGTAATAATGTGCTTCCCTTTTTCTTGATAGAAATGGGCCGCACCCTTTAAGGCTAAGTTAATACTTTCAGTCGCGCCACTAGTCCAAACAATTTCACGTGGATCGGCATGCACCAATTTAGCCACCTCAGCACGCGCCTCTTCAACTGCCTCTTCTGCTGCCCAACCAAATGCATGGCTACGCGACGCTGCATTCCCAAATTGCTCACGCAAATAGGGCAACATCTTATCAACCACACGAGGGTCAATAGGCGTTGTAGCTGAGTAATCCATATAGACCGGGAAGTGCTTTGGACTAAACAGGGAAACAGGTTGCAAAACTCGGCTTTCAGGGGCATTCATGGCGTTTATATGTTCTAAAAATAGTATTCGTTAGATGAATTAAATGTTATTGAGAGACGGATTAATTTTGTCCTGCTAAATTAAAAACTGAATTCACAATATGTCGCTTGGGGGCGGCTTCGGGTTTCAGTGTTTGTGCAGGAGCTGACTTGCTTGGCTTTGCAACGTTCAACTTAATTTTTTTATCGCGCAAATCGTGCAAGACAACTCCACGACCTTCTTGTTGCTGCATAAGATCACGCAAACTAACTGAATTTAGGTACTCAACCATTTTGGCATTCAGATTAGTCCATAGATCGTGCGTCATGCAACGACCCAGATGGTCTTCTTCGTTATGGCAGTTGCCTTTGCCGCCACATTGTGTTGCATCAAGGGGCTCATCAACCGCGACAATAATATCGGCAACGCTAATTTGCTCGGCCTTTAGCGCCAAGGTATAGCCGCCACCTGGCCCGCGAGTACTTTCCACGATGTTAAAACGACGTAACTTGCCAAATAACTGCTCAAGATAAGAGAGTGAAATTTTCTGTCGTTGACTGATACCAGCCAAAGTTACAGGGCCATGCGCTTCACGCAAAGCCAAATCAATCATTGCTGTTACTGCAAAACGACCTTTAGTTGTAAGTCTCATAAATCACCTATGTTGTGGGTTGCTATGGACAGCTCATAGTCGAATAGCTTATATCCGACTAATCTACTCAAGTTTATCAGATACCCGACTAAATTGCTCAAGCTTTACCTTCTTTTTCAAAGGGTTATTTAATCTATTGCCATTGTACTAAGCTGGGCTGGAGATCTAAAGCCTATCATTAGAAAGGGCACCAAAGGCCATTTCTTTGACTTTAGTTAAGCGGTCACGGGTCGCAGCGGCCTTCTCAAATTCTAGATTTTTGGCTTCAGCATTCATCTGCTTCTCTAAATTCTTGATTTCTAAGGATAATTGTTTTTCACTTAAGCTCTCATAGCGGGCTCGTTCTTCGGCTACCAAAAACTCGTTCCGCTTTTCACCAACGTCATAAACCCCGTCAATGATGTCTTTAATACGCTTACTCACGCCCTTGGGCTCAATGCCATGCAGGGTATTAAAAGCCACCTGCTTTTCACGGCGCCGATTGGTTTCGCCGATGGCGCGCCGCATGGATTCGGTCATTTTGTCGGCGTACAAAATCGCTTTGCCGCGAATATTGCGTGCCGCCCGACCAATGGTCTGTATCAGGCTGCGCTCGGAACGCAAAAAACCTTCTTTGTCAGCATCCAAAATCGCGACCAAAGAGACCTCGGGAATATCTAGGCCTTCACGTAATAAATTAATGCCGACCAACACATCAAAAGCGCCTAAACGTAAATCTCGGATGATCTCAACTCGCTCGACCGTATCAATATCCGAATGCACATAACGCACCTTCACCCCGTTATCCGCTAGATAGTCGGTTAACTGTTCGGCCATCCGCTTTGTTAATACCGTTACTAAAACCCGCTCATTAACTTTCACGCGCGCCGAAATTTGCATTAATAAATCATCTACTTGGGTACTTGCAGGTAAGACTTCAATTTCAGGGTCAACTAAGCCGGTTGGCCTAGCAACTTGCTCAACTACTTGTCCTGTTTTGCCTTTTTCATAATCGGCTGGTGTCGCCGAAACAAAAATGGCTTGGCGCATTTTAGTTTCAAACTCAGGAAATTTAAGCGGGCGGTTATCCAGCGCTGAAGGCAGACGAAAGCCAAACTCAACTAAAGTTTGTTTGCGCGAGCGATCACCGTTATACATGCCATTGAATTGGCCAATAAGCACATGACTTTCATCCAAAAACATGAGTGCATCGGGCGGTAAATAATCCACTAAAGTAGGCGGGGCTTCACCAGGAGCGGCGCCAGAAAGATGACGGGAATAATTTTCAATGCCCTTACAAAAACCCAACTCGCTGAGCATTTCCAAATCAAAGCGTGTACGCTGCTCTAATCTTTGGGTCTCAACTAATTTACCGGCCTGCACAAATTCTTCAAGGCGCTCACGCAGCTCAACTTTAATTGTCTCAATGGCTTTCAAAATTGTCGCTCGGGGTGTCACGTAATGCGAGCTTGGATAAACCGTAAAGCGAGGGATTTTCTGCTTTATGCGCCCAGTTAATGGGTCAAAAAATTGCAAGCTTTCAACGACATCATCGAAGAGCTCAATGCGCACTGCTAATTCATTATGTTCTGCCGGGAAGATATCGATCGTGTCACCACGCACCCGAAATACTCCCCGCTGAAAATCCACCTCATTCCGCTCATACTGCATCGCAATTAAGCGGGTCACAATATCGCGTTGACTCATTTTGTCACCAGGCCGCAAAGTCATGACCATGCTGTGATAGTCGCCTGGATTACCAATACCATAAATTGCCGAGACCGTAGCCACAATAATGACATCACGTCGTTCTAATAAACTTTTAGTTGCCGACAAACGCATCTGCTCAATATGCTCATTAATTGAAGAATCTTTTTCAATAAATAAATCACGCTGGGGAACATAGGCCTCGGGCTGGTAGTAATCGTAATAACTCACAAAGTATTCCACTGCATTGCGGGGGAAAAATTCGCGGAATTCGCTATACAGTTGCGCAGCTAAGGTTTTATTGGGTGCAAACACAATAGCTGGCCGCCCCATTCTGGCAATAACATTGGCCATCGTAAAAGTTTTACCCGAACCAGTGACGCCCAATAAGGTTTGAAATGACAATCCATCCTCGATACCACTCACCAGTGCCTCAATTGCTTGAGGCTGGTCGCCGGCAGGCGGAAAAGGCTGATACAGCTGATAGGGAGAATTAGGAAAAGTAACAAACTTGGTGGGATCAAGCTCATGGCTGGCATCGACAAACGCCATGCTTTTACCCTTTTCAGGCAAGTTGGGGCTCTCAGGCTCTAGCTTTGCTAATTTGGGTGATTTAGGTAACTTGGGGGGCATCTCAGCTATCATTTCATCTGTGAAGCGTTGCAGCACAAATTTTGCACAAACGGTGATTTTGCCGTTTTTATTTCAATTTGGGCAAAATGCTTTGAAAAACTGTTTTTACTGTCCCTTACCCTGATCCCCTAACCCGAAATATAGTTATCCAATGACCCTGTTTTCCTCTGTTGAGTTAGCCCCAAAAGACCCCGTTTTTGGCACCACCGAAGCCTATACGGCCGATAAAAATCCTACTAAAGTCAATTTAGGCGTGGGCGTTTACTACACAGATGAGGGGAAAGTTCCCGTTCTCAAGGCGGTGGTTGAGGCCGAAGCTGCTCATGTGGCCAAACGCATGCCTCGCAGTTATATTCCGATTGAAGGGCCCCATGCCTACAACTCTGAAGTGCAAAAATTGCTCTTTGGTGCAGACTCACCTCTCCTTAAAGAAGGTCGCGTGGTCACCGCAGAATGTTTAGGCGGAACTGGTGCCTTACGGGTAGGCGCCGACTTTATTAAGCGTTTAGAACCCAATGTGCCGGCGGCAATTAGTGCTCCTACCTGGGAAAATCATCGTGGTATTTTTGAGTCAGCCAATTTTAAAGTGCTGGAGTACACCTACTTTGATAGCAAAACCCGTGGGGTCGATTTTGCTGGCATGGTTCAATCTCTCGAGTCTTTTCCACCTCGTACTGCAGTCGTTTTGCATGCCTGCTGTCACAATCCTACAGGCGCTGATCTCACAATTGAACAATGGCAGCAATTGGTCAGTCTATTTAAAGCCCGTGACTTAATTCCATTTTTAGATATTGCCTACCAGGGCTTTGCAGCTGGTATAGAAGAAGACGGGATAGCAGTGCGATTATTCGCTGACTCAGGCATGTCGTTTTTCGTTTCAAGTTCATTTTCCAAATCCTTTTCCTTGTACGGCGAGCGAGTAGGTGCAATCTCGATCGTTACCCAAAGTCGTGATGAGTCAGCGCGCGTGCTATCCCAATTAAAGCGGGTTATTCGGACGAATTACTCGAATCCCCCAACTCATGGTGGCGCTGTAGTTGCGGCCATCTTAAGCTCGCCAGAATTAAGAAAAATGTGGGAAGATGAGCTGGCTGAAATGCGTCTGCGCATTAAAACCATGCGTACCCAACTTGTAGCAAAACTGAAAGCGGCTGGAGTAAAACAAGATTTTGATTTCATTCAAGCACAACGAGGTATGTTCTCCTATTCAGGTCTAACCCCTGAACAAGTGAACCGTTTACAAGTAGAAGATAGTATTTATGCTTTATCCACTGGTCGTATTTGCGTTGCCGCTCTCAATACCAAAAACATTGATAAAGTAGCGCAGGCCATTGCTAAAGTTTTAACAGCCTAAGCCTTAATATTAGTCGCCAGGAGGCCCTATGCTCTATCAAATGTACGAATTTCAAAAAGCACTTTTACTGCCAATGAGCTCTTGGGCCAAAGCTGCCGCCGATACTTTCATGAATATCTCAAATCCATTATCCAAAATTCCTGGGTCTGAACGTTTAGCAGCAAGTTATGAATTACTCTATCGGCTGGGTAAGGAATATAAAAAACCCGAATTTGGAATCCGCTCTATTCAGGCTTATGGCAGCGAAGTAGTCATTCACGAAGCCATTAAATTAGCTAAGCCATTTTGTAATTTGATTCAATTCAAACGCTATTCAGATGAAGCGCAAGTAATTAATCAGATGAAGCATGATCCGACAATTTTATTGGTTGCACCTCTATCGGGCCATCACTCCACCCTATTACGCGACACCGTGCGTACTTTATTACAAGATCACAATGTCTTCATCACCGATTGGATCGATGCTCGCCAAGTGCCTTTGAGCGAGGGTGAATTTGGTTTAGATGACTATGTTCATTACATCCAAGACTTTATGCGTGATATTGGCATCGAAAAATTGCACGTTATTTCAGTTTGCCAACCAACCGTACCAACCTTAGCGGCTATTGCTTTAATGGCTTCTCAAGGTGAACCATTACCGCTGTCAATGATTATGATGGGCGGACCAATTGATGCACGTAAATCGCCTACCGCGGTGAACTCGTTAGCTGATAAAAAATCATATGAATGGTTTAAGAGCCATGTCATTTATAAAGTACCTCCACCCAATCCGGGCGTTGGACGAAGTGTATATCCGGGATTTTTGCAGCACTCTGGATTCATTGCCATGAACCCGCAGAATCATCTGCAATCCCATTGGGATTACTTCCAAAATTTGGTGCGAGGTGACGAATTAGATGCCAAGCAACATATTAAGTTCTATGATGAATATAATGCGGTCTTGGATATGGATGCAAAGTATTACTTAGACACGATTAAGACTGTGTTTCAAGAATTTGCTTTACCCAATGGCACATGGGAAGTCACTGGCCAACTCGTTAAGCCTGAAGATATTAAAACTACCGCCCTCCTCACTATCGAAGGTGAGTTGGATGATATCTCCGGCAGCGGCCAAACTCGCGCTGCACATCAATTGTGTAAAAGCATTCCAGCAGAGCGGAAAGACCACTATGAAGTATCGGGAGCTGGCCACTACGGAATTTTTTCAGGCCGTCGTTGGCGCGAAAAGGTATATCCCCGTATTCAAGCTTTTATTCGTTTACAAGAAGATGCCCGTCGTACGACACGACCACGTGCTAGCAAAGCGCCTGCTAAAGCAACTTAACTTGCCTCACTTAGTCTCGCCATGAATGCAGTGGAGTTAGCAGTCCTTTTAGAAGACGCATTGCCCCAAACGCAATGTACTAAATGTAGCTTTCCGAATTGCCGTGGATATGCCGAGGCGATGTCCACAGGTGCTGCACCTCCCAATCAATGTCCTCCAGGCGGTACCGAAGGTATTGCTCGCTTAACCCGTATTTTAGAAATCAATCTTCCTCAGGCCCACTTACCGCAGCTCGAACTAAATCCACTCAATGGTAAAGAACGTCCACGCGCCGTGGCATTTATTCATCCCGAACAATGTATTGGCTGTACTTTATGTATTCAAGCCTGTCCTGTCGATGCGATTGTTGGTGCGTCAAAACAAATGCATGTGGTACTTACTGAATGGTGTACTGGTTGTGACTTATGTATTCCACCCTGCCCAGTCGATTGCATCAGCATGGTTGATGTGACAGGTGAAAGGACGGGTTGGGATGCCTGGTCACAACCGCTTGCTGATTTAGCACGCAGCCGCTATCACCAAAGAGAAATTCGTTTAGACCGTGAGCAAAACGATAATCAAGTACGCCTAAGCTTGAAAGCGCAAGCCAAGTTGGCTGAATTAGATTTAAGTCAGGCGCATTCCAGCGCAGAGCTCATTGAGATTGAGCGCAAACGCACCATCATTGCCGCTGCAATCGCCCGCGCTCAGGCGCAAACAAAGGGCGCGGGAAACTAATGATGAACCGAACGCAACGGGAAGCATTTTTCCAGCAATTAAAAAACAATAATCCCCATCCGGAAACTGAGCTTGAGTATAGCTCGCCTTTTGAGCTTCTTGTAGCCGTGATGTTGTCCGCACAGGCTACGGATATTTCCGTTAATAAAGGTACGCGCCAATTATTTAAAGTGGCCAATACACCCCAAGCCATACTAGCCTTAGGTGAGGCCGGAGTTCAGCCTTATATTCAACATATTGGCTTATTTCGCACCAAAGGAAAACACTTACAAGCTACCTGCCAGCTACTACTAGATCGGCATGCTGGTGAAGTGCCACGTGTACGCACAGATCTTGAAGCTTTGCCTGGGGTGGGTAGAAAAACCGCTAATGTCATTCTCAATACGGCGTTCGGTCAACCCACTATTGCGGTTGATACCCATATTTTTAGAGTCTCGAATCGAACGGGCTTAGCTCATGGCAAAGATGTACAAACTGTTGAGCAACAATTGCTCAAGCGTGTGCCGCAAGAATTTTTACTCGACGCTCACCACTGGCTAATTCTGCATGGCCGCTATATTTGTAAAGCCCGCAATCCCGATTGCGCGCATTGTCTAGTAGAGCCACTGTGCCAATTTCCTGGTAAAACTAGTCAAGGAAAAATTCGTGGCGCTCTTTAATCCAAGCCGAGAAGAAGTGCGACGCTTCTTTTGCGAAACGTGGCAAAAACAAATGCTAGGCCAAATCTTAACGCCCTTGGAGATATTGGCTACCCAATGGATTACACAACACCCTGAATACCATTCTCTGCTGAGCAATACAGAAGAAGCACTCCAAAAGGACTACGCCCCTGAAGGTGGAATTACTAATCCTTTCTTGCACCTCTCCATGCATTTATCGATTAGCGAGCAAATTTCCATCGATCAGCCGCCAGGGATTCGCAGCATTCAACAACGCTTAGTGCAAAAATTGGGCTCAGAACATGAGGCTCAACACCAAATCATGGAGTGCCTTGGTCAAGTGATGTGGGAGGCCCAACGCCTTGGTGGAAACCCTGATGCACAAGCATATTCATTGGCCTTGCAGCGCCTACTATAAGAAATTGCCCGCCAACCCTACTGGTGCAACAAATTTAATTAGCTGACCCCGGTGAAAATGTTACTATTTTGGATCGTAGCTCAATATGGGCACCCTAGAGGAGACTTTAATCATGAAATCGTTGCAATGTTTTTTTAAATTCAGCTTAGCAGCATTACTTATTGCGCCATTCGGTTTGGTACAAGCGCAAACCAAATGGGATTTAGCTAGTGCTTACCCTGTGAGTAATTTTCATACCCAAAATTTGCAAGCCTTGGCGGCTGATATTGAAAAAGCGACTAATGGCAAACTCAAAATTGTGGTTCATCCTAACGGCTCACTCTTTCCCGCCAATGGCATCAAGCGTGCAGTCCAGACTGGGCAAGCGCAAATGGGTGAGGTACTGGTTTCCTCTTTGGCCAATGAAAACCCGATTTTTGGTGTTGACTCAATTCCATTTTTAGCAACTAGCTATAAAGAAGCGGCGAAACTTTGGGCTCTATCAAAATTACCCACTGAACAGGCCCTGCAAAAACAAGGCATCAAGGTTTTATATGCTGTTCCTTGGCCACCTCAAGGCCTTTATTCTAAAAACCCCATTACCACCGGTGCCGACCTAAAGGGACTTAAATGGCGTGCGTATAACCCAGCTACTTCGAAGATCGCTGAGTTAGTAGGAGCACAGCCAATTACTGTTCAGGTTGCAGATTTAGCCCAAGCATTAGCAACGGGCACCGTCAATGCCATGATGACTTCTGGCGCAACTGGTGTTGATATTAAAGTCTGGGAAAGCTTAAAGTATTACTATGAGGTTGATGCATGGCTGCCAAATAATATCTTGATGGTCAACCAAAAAGAGTTTGATTCTTTAGACAAACCCACGCAAGCGATCCTGGTTAAATTAAGTGCAGAAGCACAAAAACGGGGCTGGGAAGTATCTGAAAAGAAGAATAAGAGCGATAAAGAAATCTTGGCTAAAAATGGCATGATCGTTGGCCCACCCTCCCCCGCGCTCAAAAATGATTTAGATCGTGTTGGTCGTATTATGGTGGCCGAATGGATTAGATCCGCAGGCGAAGAAGGACAAAAAATTATTACTGCCTTTAAAAAATAATGCACTTAAGCTACCCTAATTGAGTATGACGGAGACCAGACGAACTCGATTGGGTCGCTTACTCGATGTAATTATTAACGGAGCCGCCATCTTGGCGGCTTTGTGTATTTTGACAGTTGGCGCATTAATGATGGCGATGTCACTATCACGTGAATTTGGCATCAATTTACGTGGCGCCGATGATCTGATCGCCTGGCTCTGTGCAGCCTCAGCCTTTCTCATTTTGGCGCAAACCTTTCAGCATGGCGGTATTGTGCGTGTCGAAATTTTGTTGAATCGCCTTAACCCCCTGTGGCGTTGGCGAATGGAGTGGATCTCGTTACTTTTCTTATTGGGATTTTGTCTCTTTGCACTCAGCGCATTTACTTTATTTACTTATCAAAGTTGGGATTTTGGTGATGTATCACAAGGTCAAATAGTGGTGCCATTGTGGATTCCGCAAATTTTTGTAGTAATTGGTTGTCTTATTTTTACGCTTGCTGTAGTCGACGAGTTAATCCGTGTTCTACGACATCAAAAACCCCGCTATCAACTAATACAAGAAGAACGCTTAGCTGCCGGTGATTTTGGAGAAACCCTGTGAGCATTGTCGGCATCGCTCTTTTATTACTGGTACTGATGACCATTTTATTGATAATGGGCATTTGGATTCCGGCTGGCGTAGCCATTACCGCTTGGATTGGATTGGGACTTTTTTCCAACAAAGACACCATGATCAATTTAGCGAATGCCTGGTGGAATTCGAGCTCCTCCTATACCCTGGCCGCTTTACCTTTATTTGTGTGGATGGGAGAAATATTATTTCGCACCAAGCTCTCAGAGCAAATGTTCACTGGCTTGGCGCCTTGGCTTAATTGGCTGCCTGGCAGACTCATGCATGTGAATATTTTAGGTTGCGGTATTTTTGGCTCAGTCTCAGGCTCATCTGCAGCAACGTGTGCCACGATTGCTAAATCGGCATTACCTGAATTAACTAAACGTGGATATGACCCCAAAATTACTTTGGGGTCATTATCCTGTGCGGGTACTCTCGGTATTTTGATTCCCCCCTCAATCATCATGGTGGTCTATGCTGTCGCAGCCGATCAATCCATCATCCGTATTTTTTTAGCAGGCTTTATTCCTGCGGCAATTTTGATGCTCTTGTTTTCCGGCTACATTATCGTTTGGGCTCTGCTGAACCCGACTAAAACACCTAAAGCTGAAAAATATTCTCTGCGGCAACGCGTTCATTCAATTGGTCAGCTTTTGCCTTGCACCACGCTCATTGTTTTCATCACTTGGGTGATGCTCATGGGATATTCAACAGCAACAGAAGCTGCGGCCTACGGTGTCGTTGGTTCGCTAATTTTGGCGGCACTCGGTAAAAGCCTAACCTGGAAAAACTTTTGGGAGAGTCTTTTATCGGCAACCCGCTTAACCGCAATGATTATGTTTGTGTTGGGCGCAACCTCATTTTTATCAATCGTGATGAGTTATACCGGCATCCCGCGCGGCCTAGCTGAATGGGTGGCGAGCTTACATTTAAGCCCTTGGGCGCTGATTGCTGTATTAACCGTCATTTATATTTTATTAGGCACAGCGCTTGATGGTATCTCGATGATTGCGCTGACTACGGTAACGGTCTTGCCGATGGTGCAACTGGCTGGCTTTGATTTAGTCTGGTTTGGGATTTTTATTGTGCTTTTAGTTGAAATCGCTGAAGTAACCCCGCCAGTCGGTTTTAATCTATTTGTGCTGCAAAGTATGACGGGCAAAGATAGTAACTATATCGCTAAGGTATCCTTTCCTTTTTTCATGATGATGGTCATTGCGGTAGGCTTAATTACGATTTGGCCTGAATTGGTTACTTGGTTGCCAGACCAAGTAATGCAAAAAGAAATAAAGTAGCGCAATTAGCCGCTAATTTTTTGTTCCTGGATTTAGAAAAATGGTCTCGGTAAATAAAAACCAAGTTGAACAAGTTGCGACAACTATTCGCTATTTTGATGTGGGTGATAGCTGTCTTATGCTGGACTGCTCACAAACTAGTGCGCCGATTAAAACGGTGCATGCCCTCACCCATATACTTTTTGAAAATCAGCCTGAGTGGGTCCTCGATATTATTCCAGGTATTGAAACCCTTCTCATTCGCTATCACTTTAAGCAGCGCACTCCCGAAGAGGTGCGGACCTTAGCAAAACTCGAAATGAATCATTTGTTGCAAAATTTTTTACCTACGCTAGAGATCGCGCCATCAATAAATAATCAAATACATACCATTCGTATTTGTTATGACGAGCGCGTAGCACCGGATTTAGTCACTAGCGCAGCGCAATGCAAATTATCTACCCGTGAGTTTATTGAGCTCCATAAGCACTCTCACTTTAGGGTGGATATTGTTGGTTTTATGCCTGGCTTTGCATATTGCAGTGGCTTAAATCCGCAACTCAAATTACCCCGCTTGAAGTCCCCACGTGCCGCAGTTTCTGCTGGCTCCGTGGCAATAGCCGGCTTGCAAACAGCAATTTATCCCCAAGCTACCCCGGGCGGCTGGAATTTAATTGGCAAGTGTCCCGATACCTTATTTGATGTCAATCGTAATCCTCCTGGGCTCTTCATGCCTGGTGATCAGATCCAGATTAAAGAAATTACTTTTGCTGAGCTGCGGGAAATTGAAGCGGCAGTGACTACTAGCAAACAAAAACTTGCTGCTGTTCAAGGTCACGAGCAAAAGCCATTTGATCTTGAAATAGTCAATGCTGGCACGCTCACCACGATTCAAGATTTTCCTCGACATGGTTTAATGCATTGGGCTGTAAGTCCAGGTGGTACTGCAGACCAAGCTGCCCTGCAGTTGGCCAATGCTTTAGTTGGTAATGCGCTCGATGCCGCTGCACTTGAAATTACTTCCATTGGACCCCGCCTTCTTTTTCATAGCGCAGCCATCATTGCTTGGATTGGTGGAATCTGTAAAGTAAGAATCAATGGGCAACTGACTCCCGGTAACCGTCCAGTTTGGATTGCAGCGGGCTCAAAGGTCGAATTTGCTGAAATTGAATCAGGCTATCGTCTTATCTTAGCTATCCGTGGTGGCATCGATACCCCTACGATTCTCGATCGTAAAGGCTCCTACTTAAGTGCCAATATTGGCCCCAAAAGACTGCAGAAAGGCAGCGGCCTAAAGTTATTACCGTGTTTACAGGAGGAAATTGAACCTGCTCTGCGAGCCTTAGCTGAAAAATCAACTGGTCAGCCTTATCCTAAATGGTCAATCCACTCTCCCTATGTAGCAAATAAAAAAATTGAAATTATTGATGCTCTGCCAGGCTTGCATTTACGGCAACTGAGTAAAAAAGAGCAAGCACTATTCTGGCAGACAGTCTGGACTATTTCGCCTCAAAGCAATCGTATGGGTATGCGGCTACAGGGGGACTTTACTTTGAAAACCCCTTTTCCTGAAATTGCATCGCAAGGCATGATGCTGGGCACTGTGCAACTACCAGCATCTGGTGAACCCATTATCATGATGGCTGAGCACCAAACGACCGGAGGCTATCCCCGTCTTGCTGAAGTTATTCGTAGTGCACAAACTAAACTAGCTCAGTTAAAGCCTGGGCAGCAGATTCGCTTAAACCCAGTTTCGTTAAATGAAGCAGATGCAATAAACTTACATGCTGATGAAAAGCTACAAACGACGATTACGGCAATTCAAAGAGCTCTTGGAGGCGCAAAAACTTGAATCAAAAAATTGATCTGAATAGTGACATGGGCGAAGGCTATGGCGTATGGAATATGGGCCATGACCTAGAATTGTTGAACTATATTAGCTCGACCAATATTGCCTGTGGTTGGCATGCTGGTGATGCGCGGCGAATGCGTAACCTGGTGACTGCAGCAGCCGCAAAAAATGTGCGTATTGGCGCCCATCCTGGTCTACCAGACTTAAATGGTTTTGGGCGCAGACAAATGGCGATTACGGCTGAAGATGCCTATGATTTTGTCATGTACCAAACCGGGGCGTTACAGGCATTTGTGCAAGCTGCCGGGACCAAGTTGCATCACGTTAAGCCGCATGGTGCTTTGTATACCCAAGCAGCAAAAGATCTCGAATTGGCGCGCGGCATTGCTAGGGCCGTGCATGATCTTGGTGATGACATCATTTTGTATGGCCTAGCATCAAGTTGTTTTGTACAAGCCGCCGCAGAATTTAAAGTATCTTTATGGCAAGAGGTTTTTGCCGATCGACGCTATTTGGCAAGCGGCTTATTAGTGCCTCGTAGTAATCCTCGCGCGGTGCTGACGGATGAAGCTGAAGCCCTGGCGCAGGCTATCGCGATGGCCCACCAAGGAACCGTGCAAACGATCGATGGCACTACCATTCAATTACAAGCCGATACGCTGTGTATTCATGGCGACAACCCTCATGCCTTGGTATTTGCCAAGGCGATTGCTAAACAACTACTCGCTGAGGACTAAGTTGCCAATGTAAGTGCTAATGTAAATTAGCAATCGTTTCCCGAATGATCTGGGGAAGTTTTAACGCTAATTGTTGTCGATTAAGCAGTTGGGTATTTTTTTCACCCCGCTTACGTTGCGACCAAATCGATTCAGGGAAAAATGGGTCATCCTCGTAACGCGGAATAATATGCCAATGTAAATGAGGAACTTGATTGCCCAATGACGCTAAATTAATTTTAGTGGGTTGCATCACATAGCGAATTGCTTCTTCAACTGCAAATACGATTGTCATAAAAATTTCACGCTCAGAATAACTGAGTTCTGTCATTTCCGCGACATGACGATTCCAAATCACGCGACAAGAACCAGGCAAATCAGGGTCTGCCACCTGCACTACGCGACAATCATCACCACTCCAGATGACGATACCACCTTCGTCTTCGCATAATACGCAATTAGCCATACCTAAGAATGTAATAGAAAAAGGCGCTCAAGTCACCCTTGTAAGGTTTCTTGAGCGCCATCACAACACCTTTAGGCGCTTTTACGGTATTAGCGCTTACTTTAGGAAGCTAAATTTAGTGGAATTGCTCTTCTTCGGTAGAGCCTGTTAA
>CANKKB010000015.1 GCA_947482555.1 Burkholderiaceae bacterium
TCGATATTTAAACGATTAATGATCTTAATTGGACGTAGTGATTTAGCCGAAGATTCTACATTGGCGCGTAATGATGGACGCGCTAAGAGAGCAATAGAGATTGATGCAGCAATTGGCGCATGGACCTGTAAATTTAAGCTTGAGGCCTTATTGGAACGCTTATTAGCTGCGGAAGTACCTGCAGGGCGGATTTATACCGCGCAGGATATCGCTTCGGACCCACACTATGCAGCCCGCGAGGCAATTGCTACAGTAAAGTCTGCCGATGGTTTGCCGGTAGCGATGCCAGCTATCTTTCCAAAGCTATCAAATAACCCTGGCGCCATTCGACAACGGGCGCCAACACTTGGCGAGCATACTGATACCGTTTTATTAGCGGCGGGGTTAACTGCAGCACAAATTACTGCTTTACGCGCTGCTGGAGTCGTTGCTTAATGGCAGAAATACTGCAGCAATTATTGCAATGGGCGCTCTTACCTGGAGTGGGTTTAAGTACTTTATTTATCACTTCCTTTGTTTCAGCCACCCTGATTCCCCTGGGCGCCGAGCCTATTTTATTTGGCTATATCAGCTTGCGACCCGATATGTATTGGGTGGCCATTGGGGTGGCAACACTAGGCAATAGTTTGGGCGGGATGGTCGACTGGTGGATGGGATTATTAGCTCGTAATGCTTACGAATCGTTAAAGGGTCCAACCCATTACCGCATAGGTAAGTGGCTTGAGCGTAGCGGACCAAAATTATTATTATTAGCCTGGGTACCCATCATTGGTGATCCCCTCTGCGTGGTTGCGGGCTGGATGCGCTTAGCTTGGCTGCCTTGCTTCATCTATATGACAATTGGAAAATCATTACGATTTATAACGATGACATGGTTGCTAACTGAAATCCCGATGCAGTATTGGCATCAATTAGCCGAATGGCTACATTTACCGATTTTGCATTAGGTTTAGAGCGAACCTAAACCGCACAATACTTTTGCTGAATCTCGTCGTTATCTAATAAACGTTGCGCGGTATCTTCAAACACAATTTCACCTTGATCAATAATGTAAGCGCGATCTGAAATCGACAATGCTTGTTGTACGTTTTGCTCGACTAGCAAAATAGTCAGACCTTGGGTTCTCATGCGGGCAAATAATTCAAACATTTCATCGACTAAAACCGGCATGATGCCTTCAGATGGTTCATCGAGCAAAATCATTTGTGGCTTACCTATCATCGCTCGGGCGATAGCGAGCATTTGTTGTTCACCCCCAGAAAGTGAGCTACCGTCTTGGTGCAAGCGTTCCTTGAGGCGCGGAAAGGTTTCTGCTATTTCGTCCACTAATGCATGCAAATCACCGCGTGATTTTTTTGCGATAACGCCAAGTTCAAGATTTTCTTTGACTGTTAAGCCCGGCACAATGCGTCGATCTTCTGGAACATAAGCTAAACCAAGGTGATAACGTAGATGGGCGGGTTGCTCGAGAAAAGACTTACCATCAAATAGGGCACTACCGCTTCGCTTTTCGACTAAACCCATCAAAGTGCGCAGGGTAGTCGTTTTTCCGGCGCCATTACGCCCCATGAGGGTGACTATTTCGCCCCGCTGAATTTCTAGCGATATTCCTTGAATGACATGGCTTTGGTCATACCAGGCGTTGAGCTTTTCCACTTTTAACATCATCAACCCTGACCTAAATAAACCCGGCGAACTTCAGCATTATTTTGAATTTCCTCTGGACTACCTTCAGCTAAAAATTCACCATGATGTAAAACAATAATGCGCTTGCAGAGCCCCATAATTAATTTCATTTTGTGCTCGACTAAGATAACAGTACGTTCGGTTGCGAGGGTGCGAATTAAATCCATCATTACCAGCGTTTCTTCAGGCGACATTCCCGCAGTAGGCTCATCTAATAACAATAAGCTGGGGTTGCAGGCTAGAGCCATCGCTATTTCAAGGGCGCGTTGTTGTCCATGGGCTAAATCACCCGCTTTTCGATTGCGTAATTTTTCTAAATTTACGCGTTGCAGTAATTCATTCGCGATGAGGATGGGATCGGGATAACTCTGCGCATTTTTGAGGAAATTAAAACGCGAAACTGCCATTTGGGCAGCAACCCGTACATTTTCATGAACGCTTAGTTGCTTAAATAGATTGGTAATTTGAAAACTTTTTGAAATGCCTTGACGGGGAAACTCATATTGCTGCTGCCCCGTGATATTAGTTCCATTAAAGATGATCTCGCCGCTAGAGGGCGGAAAGGCGCCGCTCAGAATATTGAACAGAGTACTCTTACCAGCGCCATTGGGGCCGATGATGGCGGTTAAAGAGCCGGCTGCAAAACTCGCCGAGACATTATTTAAGGCCCGAAACTGACCAAAGTTCATGGTCAGATTGCGCGCTTCAAGGATTGGAGTAGTAGGCGATAAACTCATTTTGAATTTTTTGAAAGCGGTAATTTATTGAGAATGCTACCCCAAATACCTTGCGGAAAAAAGAGTACAAAAAACATAAATATTAGACCTACAACTAACATCCAATGGGTAGTGAAATTAGTGATGACGTCTTCAAGATAGAGCATGACTGCTGCGCCAATAAAAGGCCCAAAGAAGGTGCCCATGCCACCTAAAATACTCATCATTACAGCTTGACCTGATTGCAAATAATGCAATGAGTCGATGGGCACAATGGATAAATGTAAGGCCCGCAGTGAACCAGCCAGACCACAAATACCCGCAGATAAAATAAAAACTAAAAGCTTTGTACGGGCGACATTAAAACCGCAGGCAGCAGCCCGTTTTTCATTTTCCCGAATCGCTTCCATCACTGCGCCGAGTGGTGAATTTAAAATTCGCGACACAAACCAAATGGCGGCTAATACAAAAATAAAAATAAAATAGTACTTGGTGATTGGGTTCAGTAGATCAATGGTGAAGCCAAAGAAAGAGAATGAGTCTACTTTTACGCCACGCAAGCCATTCTCACCACCTGTAAGGCTTTCAGCTTTATAAAAAATATAATAAATAATTTGACCTAAGGCGAGGGTGACCATAGAAAAATAAATGCCACGGGTACGAATGGCTAAAAATCCCATCACTAATCCACCTAATGCTGCCCCAAGCACGCCAATTAAAATCGCGATACCCCATGGTAATGAGAAGTGCACGATGCTAATACCCGTAAGGTAGCCACCCATACCTAGAAATGCGCCATGGCCAAAGGAGAGCAGGCCCATATAGCCAAACAATAAATTAAAGCCCATGGCGAATAAACCGAAGACCAAAATATTGATTGCAAGTGCTTCGTACGGCATGATGAAGGGCAAAACTAATAAAGCGATGGCGACTGAGCTTACCCGATGGCGAGCAATAGCCTGAGTGATTTTAGCGAGAGGAGAGTGGGACGATGACATGGTTGTTTTCATTTAACCCATTAACCCAGCTTTACCAAATAGACCTTGCGGACGAATGATCAGTACTACTGCCATGACGACAAAAATTGAGAGTTCAGCTAAGTCGGGCGCAAATAGCGAGGTCATACTGTAGACAATGCCCACCAGCAAGCCTGCAACTACAGCGCCAACGGGTGACCCCATGCCACCTACAACTGTGACTACGAAAGACTCTGCCAAAATAGGAATTCCCATTTCGGGATTAACCGAGCGCGTCGGCGACGCTAAAATGCCAGAGAGGCCTGCAATAGCAGTACCAACAGCAAATACCAATAACCAAACCTTGGCAATATCGACTCCTAAAACCTTCAGAATTTCTTGATCTCGTGAGCCTGCTTTAATAATTAAGCCATAGCGGGTTTTTTGAATGAATAGCCAGATACACAAAATGATCACCGCTGTAGCTGCGATTAAAAAGAGGCGATATTTAGGAAAGTAACCAAAGCCGACATTAACTGAGCCGGTAAGACCGTCGGGCGTAATTGAGGGCATGCCTTCAATACCAAAAATAATCCGGGTCAATTCAATTAAGACATACGAGAGACCAAATGTAAGCAGCAGTGGGTAATCAATTCCACGACCATACATTGGGCGCACTAAAAATCGCTCGGTGAATAAGCCCATAACACCAGTAATAAGTGGAACTACGAGCAAACTAAACCAAAAGCTGCCTGTTAACCCTAAAAAATAAACGCCTAAAAATGCACCGACCATAAAAAATGCACCATGCGCAAAATTCACTACTGTTAACATGCCAAAAATTAAGCAGAGGCCCAGAGCAAGCAAAGCATAAATACTCCCGAGGGCAATCCCCGTGAGAATTTGCATGCAGAGTAGGTCGAGGGTTAATCCAGTCATGACGTTTGACATTAAAAAACCGATACCCATTTCAAGTGCATAGGGTATCGGCCTTTAATTGGCAACGGCTATTTTCTTAAACTTTAAATCCTAGTTCAGCGCAGCTACGCATATTTTCTTCTGATGTGGGGTCAATTTGTAAAATATTGAAGACGTCGTACTTATCTTTCATATTTTTTGATTTTGAGTCGATCAGAATCACGGATTGTACTGCTTGATGATCGCACTTGCGGTAATACTCCGGTCCTTTATACCAATCATATTTCAGCTGTTCTAGGGCGGTAATAACTTTTGGTGTATCGGTGGACTTTGCATTTTTAATGGCTTGCAAAATACTGCGAATACCTGAATATCCTAAGGCACCATAATCGGATGGCACTGCGCCACCATAGGCTTTACGGAAGCGATCGTTAAATATTTTGGCACTTGGAATACGATCTTCTAGGCCCCAGTAATAGGAAGTACCACCCATGATGCCTTCGAAGGCCTCTGGTCCTCCTGCTTGACGCGCAGTATAGAGCAACACAGGAGTCACAATTTTCATGCTGTTCTTTAAGCCAAAGTCGGTGCATTGCTTGGCAGAGTTAACCAGGTCACGTCCAAAGTTACAGAGCACCAAAATATCAGGATTTAAGGCTTTAATGCGCGGTAAAAATGCGGAGTAATCAGCGGCGCCGAGCGGGTGACGAATGTCAGCCAATGTAGTTGCACCCATCTTTTTGCCAGCCCGCTCAAAAGCGCGCACCATTTCATGGCCGTAAGCATAGTCAGCAGTGAGAAAAACAATTTTTTTACCAAAGCGGGGAATCGCATAGCGCGCGACTGCGCCAGCAGTCATGGTGGGATTAAGCGCTTCGTGAAAAGTATAGATGCTCCAATCTTTTACTTCATTAATTGCATCAGATTGGCTAATCGAGTTAAAAATGACTTTACGTTCTTTGCAGACCGCATTAATTGACAGTTGCGTGGCAGCGGATAAAGAGCCGACCACATAATCGACTTTATCTTTCTCAATTAACTCTAAAGTACGAGTTGCTGCTTCGCCAGGGTTTAATTTGTCGTCGCGCACCAATAATTCTGCTTTGCGCCCATTAAAGCCGCCAGCCTCATTAAATTCTTTAATGGCCAATTCTGCGGCCCGGGCCTGATCTTGTGCTTCAGCTGAAAAAGCCCCAGTTAGCGGCGTGGGAAAACCAATCTTAATTGGCGCTGTTTGCGCTTTAGCAATATTGAACCAAAATGGCGTTGAAGCGACGGCTGCACCTCCGATTAGAAGTTTGCGGCGCTGAGGGTTTGTATTTAGTTTGCGGCTCATGGTGTCTCCTTCATAAAAACGTTTTATATTGAAATGAAATACTAATTTTTAAATCTTAACTGAATGCTGAAATTCTAGTGGTACAGCCTTACCTTCTGCTAATAATTGACTAATATCGACAGCAGTTTCTGACATTACCGTATTGGCGTTGCGTTTGACGGTATTGGCAGGCAGATCTGCTGTATTACCTTGTCTGCCTTGTGCTTGCATATAGCATCCCAAGTACTGCGCCCGCTTAACGACCTGTTGGCCTAGAGTAAGGCGGGAATTTTCATAGGCTAGCAAGGCTTTCGGGGTTGCTCCAAAGCTGGCAATGCAACTAGTAATCACACGTGCTTCATCACCAGCTTTGGTAACCCCCATACCAACATGAGGGCGACCAACAAAGGCGGCATCACCCATCAGCGCTACGCGATTAAAAGTAATTTGACGCGAATAGACATCGTAAATAGCCTGCAAAAATGGTTGCGGGGTTTTTTCGATGACCTCCGCAAATTGCGGTGCCAAAATAGCGCGAGCAGTATCCCGCATTCGAGCTATATGGCGCCATGCAACTTTGGCAGGAGGAATACCCAGTGGATAGGTAATGCCATCGGTATCAGTAAGTAATGCATTCAGCTCGGTAGTTGCATCAGCTGGCCGATACCAGACAAAGTTATAACGGCGCTTACCGGCGCGTGTATCGTTACCCGAGCCCGCCACAGGATAGCCGAGCATTTGCTCACCGCTAGGTAAACAAAAGCCAAAGTAATCAAAAAGACTCGCACGCGTGTAATTTGATAACACGCTTTCATCACAAACTCCACGCCACGCAATGTAACCGGCATATTCTGGCTGTACCAATGGCGCAAGTTGGGCGCGAACCCCCGAGCGAATTCCATCAGAAGCAATGAGGAGTTCGGCAGTATATTCACTCTTATCTTCGCAAGTGATATTGACTGCACTGTCGGTTTGCGTAAGACCAATAATCGTTTTTCCTTGCAAATATCGCTCAGGGGGGAATTGATTTTTAAGTAAGTGGTAGAGCCTGCTCCACGAAGTTAAGATTTGCGGTAACACGATTTCATCGAGGCAATCACCATCGGCACTTAAGGTGACCCGTTTCTCAACCTGCACCCCAAGCGATTCACTTGCTGGAACGCCTGCAATAATGAGAGCTTCAGCCAAAGCATCATGAGTTACGATCCCCGCACCACGGCCATCGAGTGAGCCCAAGGCCTTTTCCAAGATCGTTACATCGTGGCCTTGACGCAACAGCATATTAGCGACAAAAAGTCCACCTAGAGAGCCACCAGCGACGACTATTCTTGCCATTACTGGTTTAGCCTTTTGCGTCTAAAGCTGCTTTTTCAGCAGCTGGATAATTGAGCTCGATGACAATACCATTGGGGTCATCGAGGAATATTTGATGCAATTTTAAAAGTGGCACAGTACGTTCCCGGTAGGATACCGCTAGGGTTTTTAATTTGCTCAACATAGCGCCTAAGCCTGCGGCTAAAAAAGCAATATGATCAATTGCACCAGAGCCTTGTAGAGAGGAAAAATCACGATCGCCTAAATATTTTTTTAAGCCCTCAGGATCATTCTTATCGATGGCGATGAGATGTAGAACTGCATTATTGTAATCATTATCTGCACCGCTATAAAGCCAAACACCGGGAAAAGGAAAATCAGGACGCGGGCCTTTTTTTAAATCTAAAACTTGGGAATAAAAAGACACGGTTTTGTCAATTTCTAAACTACGAATAGAAAAATGATTCAGAATTAATTGCGCCATCATGACCTCGTTGAAGATGTAAATAGATTTTGGGCAGATAAAAGATAGGAATAAATTCGATCCCGAATAATTGCCTCATCCGTATCTGGCGATACCGGGCTATAAATCGCTTGACCATAGATCCAGCGTCGAATGCCAATATAAAAAATACCGCCATGTAAGCCCATCAAGAGTTCTAGTTCACGGTTACTTGGCTTAGCGCGGGTATTGCGTTGACAATATTTACGCGTTTCCCGGATGAGGCGAGGGATTAAACGCGAGCGCAAGGATTCAAAAAAGCGGTCGCTAATGGCGTGGTCGCTTAAGCCTGAATAAATAAGAATGCGCACAAAGTCGTAAGTGAGAACACTGGCAGAGTAATCGAGATAAAAGGCATTTAACTTGGCTTCTGGCTGCAGCGTTTTATCGTCCAATAAATCTTCCCACTCGGTTTTCCAGCGGCGTTCAAAAACCTCTTGATAGACCTTTTTAATCAACGCATCTTTGGTAGGAAAGTAATGGTATAGGAGGGTATGGGTAATACCCAGTTCCTCAGTAAGGTTACGTAATTGGCCATCCATGCCATAGCGAGCAAAAAATTGAATTGCGCCATCGATAATTTGTTTTTGACGGTCAACTGTGTTCATCCGCCGCCGCAGAGCGGGGGGCTTGTCTAAAACTACGTTCGCGAGCAATTCCATGGCTTTAAGGGTTTATCCTCATTTGGTCTTATTGACCAAAAGTTCAATAATGGATCATTGTTGACCACTTGGTTGATAAGACTCTATTCGTATAAACCCGAGGAGAATGAATGGAACTCAATGGCGAGCAGTTTATTGCCGCATCTGTACCTGCTGTTTGGCGGGGTTTAAATGACGTCGTAGTCCTGGGGAAAGCTATACCTGGTTGCGAGGCAATTGAGCGCATTTCACCTGAAGAAGTGCATGCGAAGGTGATGTTTAAGATTGGCCCCGTTCGTGCTCGCTTTGCTGGCAAGCTTTTGCTTTCTGATGTGATTGAAGAAAAATCGTGTTCGATGGCGTTTGAAGGCTCGGGCGGCGCTGCTGGTTTTGCTAAAGGGCGCTCGCGGGTTGAATTAATTAGCGCAGAGGGAGGCACTTTGGTGAGCTTTACGACAGAGGCCTCAATTGGCGGGAAGTTAGGGCAAATTGGTGGCCGACTCATTAGCGCTTCGGCAAAAAAAATTGCCGATGATTTTTTTGCAGCCTTTGCCAAAGAATTAAATCCACTCGCTAGTGAAATTACCGATGGGGGAGAAGCATGAAAGCGGCAGCATTTGATTACATTAAAGCGCAATCGATTCCCCAGGTTTTGGCTTTAATGCGTGAGCACGGCGATGATGCACGTTTAATTGCTGGCGGCCAAACATTATTGGCTACCTTAAACATGCGCTTATCTGAGCCTCAGTTACTAATTGACATTACTGAACTTGCCGAATTAAAAGGCATTGAATTAAGTGGCGAGCATTTATGGGTCGGGGCTTTGGTAACGCATACTGAAATTGAAAACGCCGCCCTAATTAAGAAATACGCGCCAATTTTACAAGCAGCAGCCCCGCACATTGCGCATCGGGCCATTCGTAACTTAGGTACTTGGGGTGGTTCATTAGTGTATGGAGATCCAGCGGCAGAGTGGCCAGCTTGTAGCATTGCGGTGAATGCAACGATGGTCGTACGTGGTTTGCAGGGCGAGCGTCGCATTCCAGCGCGAGATTTTTTTATCGATCTATATACCACCGCCTTGGCACCAGATGAAATTTTAATGGGCACCGAAATTCCCTTGGCAAATGCGAAAGATGTTTTCTCTTTTCAAGAATTGGCGCGGCGACATGGTGACTATGCTGTAGCAGGCTTAGCCGCGGTAGCAAAAAAAACCGGTCAAGCCCTTAGCGACTGTAACTTTGTTTTTTTCTCTGTAGCTACTACGCCGGTAGCTGCGGTACAAGCGCAAAATCTAGTCAATGGTCAAGTGGTCAATGCTGAATTAATTACTGCAGCAGTTGCAGCTGCACGTGCTGAGATTGAAACCATGGAGGATATAACCAATAGTGCAGCAGCCAAAAGTCATTTGGTAGGTGTACTGCTGGAGCGCGCTTTAAAAAAAATGTTGGCTGATTAAATTAGGGCGTCTTGCGCTAGCGTTAATTAAGGAAAATAAGAATGAATCCAAAAATTCCGATTGAAATGATTGTGAATGGAAATAGAATCCAGGCTGAAATCGAGCCACGTCGTCATCTGGTTGATTTTTTAAGGGAAGATTTAGGCTTAAAGGGCCCTCACTTGGGTTGCGAACAAGGCGCCTGTGGCGCGTGTACCGTGCGGGTAGACGGACAAATTGTGCGTGGTTGTCTGTATTTAGCGGTGCAAGCCAATGGCAAAGTGGTTGATACCGTAGAGGGCTTAACCGCACAAGGCGTATTAACTGAATTACAAGATGCTTTTATGCGTCGCAATGCCATGCAATGCGGGTTTTGCTCTTCGGGCATGTTGTTGTCAGCCGCTGAATTGATTGAACAGCAACCTCAGGCCACGCGCGAGCAAGTGCGCGAATGGATTTCTGGTAATTATTGTCGTTGTACTGGCTACCATTCTATTGTGGATGCCATCATGGATGTACTGGAGGCGCAGCGTGAACAAACCGAATGATCTTGCAGGATTAGTACTTGATCCTGTTACTGCCGACCAACGTTACATTGGCGAGAGTGAACCACGCCATAGTGCCAAACGCTTATTAGAAGGCCAAGGTACTTATGTTGATGATCTGCAGTTTCCGCGCATGGGTCATGTGGTCTATTGGCGCTCACCGGTAGCGCATATGCGCATTATTCAAATCCATACTGCCGCAGCGCGCAACATGCCAGGCGTTTTAGCGGTTATTGATGGTGTACAGATGGCAACAATCTGCAAGCCTTGGGTTGCCACTTTAAGTCATCTCGCGGGAATGAAATCGGCCCCGCAACATGCTTTAGCGATTGAGCGCGCTTGCTGGCAAGGAGAGCCTGTAGTAGCAGTGGTCGCAGATACTCGTGCGCAAGCCGAAGATGCTTTACAACTAATAGAGGTGGAATGGGAGGAATTACCTGCTGTGGTCTCCATGCTGACTGCTTTAGATCCTGAAACACCCTTGATTCATCCTGAGTTAGGCGATAACCTGTGTTTTAGTCGCACCCTAGATGTGGGACAGGTCGATGCGCAGTTTGCTACTGCAGAAATTGTGGCTGAAGCTACCTTTGGGTTTGGACGTCATACAGGGGTTACGCTTGAGCCCCGTTGTCAAATTGCAGATTACAACCCCGGCGATGGTCGCTTAACGGTCTACCATTCGCAGCAAGCCCCACACATGATGCAAGATCTCTATTGCCGGCAATTTGGTTTAGCTGAATCGGATGTACATGTCATTTGTAAAGATGTTGGCGGTTCATTTGGGATTAAAGTGCACGCCTATCCCGATGATTTTGCAACAGTTGGTTTAGCTATTTTATTAGGGCGCCCGATTAAATTTGTGGCCGACCGTTTAGAGTCATTTACCAGCGATATTCATGCTCGTGAACATCAGGTGAAAGGCCGCATCGCAGTCAATCAGCAGGGCGATATTTTGGCTTTCGAGATTGATGATCTCACGGCGATTGGCCCCTATTCAATGTTCCCGCGCACCAGTGCAATTGAAGGCAATCAAGTGGTTAACTTAGTTGGCGGCCCTTATAAGCACCAGCATTATCGCGCCCAACTGAAGGTGGTGTTTCAAAACAAAACTCCCACGTGTCAATACCGTGGTGTGGGTCATCCCATCGCTTGTGCTGTCACAGAAGGTTTAGTTGACTTGGCCGCAGAAAAATTACAAATGGATCCTTTAGTTTTTCGGCAACGCAATGTTATTCCGGATGACGCGTATCCATGCTCGGGAGCCTCGGGAATTAAATTAGAAATTCTCTCGCATGAACAATGTTTGCGCACCATTGAAAAAATGATGCATTACACCGAATTGCGCCAAGAGCAGGCTGCGCTCCGAAAAAAAGGAATTTATCGCGGCATCGGTTTTGCTGCCTTAATTGAATTAACCAATCCCAGCGCCGCATTTTATGGTGTTGGCGGCGCTCGCATTGCTTCGCAAGATGGCGCTACGGCTAGACTCGACCCATCAGGGGTGGTGAGCATCATGGTGGGTGTTGGTGAACAGGGTCAAGGTACCGAAGGTATATATGCGCAAATTGCTGCTGATGCTGTTGGAGTATCGATTGCAGATGTGCGGATTATTACTGGTGATACGGCCGTAACCCCTTATGGTGGTGGTACCTGGGCATCTCGTGGAGCGGGTATTGGTGGCGAAGCAGTGTTGTTAGCAGCGCAGGCATTACAAGAAAATATTTTACGTTTAGCCGGCGCTATTTTGCAGCGTGATACCGCTGAATTGATGGTGCGACGGAGTCAAATTATTGATAAAGCTACCGGCCAAGCAGTGCTACCATTTTCAGAAATAGGACGCATTGGTTACTTCCGTACCGATACCTTACCAAATGATTTTAAAGTAGACTTAATGGTGACTCGCCATTACGCGCAACGGGATTATCCTTTTATCTTTACCAATGGCGTACAAGCCTCTTACGTTGAAGTAGACATCGACACCGGGTTTGTTACTTTGCTGAAGCATTGGGCGGTGGAAGATTGTGGACGGGTATTGAACCCAATGCTGGTTGATGAGCAAGTTCGCGGGGCAATTGTGCAAGGCATCGGCGGAGTTCTCTATGAAGAGTGTCTTTATGATGACAGCGGCTTGTTGCGCAATGGGAATATGGCCGATTACTTAGTTCCCATGGCAAATGAAATGCCCGATATTGAAGTGGCGCATGTCCAAACTCCTACTGCCTCATCTCAATTAGGGGCTAAAGGCGCTGGTGAAGCTGGTACTGCTGGCGCACCGGCGGCGGTAATGAATGCAATTAACGATGCCTTAATGCCATTTAAAGTTAAGGTATTTGAGCAGCCCATTACCTCGGAAAAAATTCTCCGCGCATTAGGAAAAATTTAAGTTTTTTAAGTCCTGTACCATTGCTAATCTTCATATCGAATTGCGAGAATAATAATGTCTTTTTTAAGCGGAAAAATTGCTTTAGTGACTGGCTCAACTAGTGGGATTGGATTGGCTATGGCTAAGGCATTGGCACAGCAAGGCGTTCACGTCATGATGAATGGTTTTGGTGAAAAAGAAGCTGCCCTAGCAGAAGTTAAGGCCTTTGGAGTAGAAGTAGATTATCACGGCGCTGATATGAGTAAGCCTAAAGAAATTGAAGACTTGATTCTGACAGTTGAAAAACGTTTTGGGTCGCTAGATATTTTAGTCAACAATGCTGGCATTCAGCATGTCGATAAAATTGAAGATTTTCCGGTAGAAAGATGGGAAGCAGTTATTGCGATTAATCTCAGCTCAGCCTTTTATGCGACCCACTTTGCTTTACCAGCGATGAAAAAACGTAATTGGGGTCGGATTATTAATATTGCTTCAGTCCATGGCTTAGTAGGATCAGCTGATAAGTCAGCTTATGTTGCAGCTAAACATGGAATTATTGGTCTTACTAAAGTAACTGCCTTAGAAAATGCGCGTACTGGAATTACTTGCAATGCAATTTGCCCAGGTTGGGTGCTTACTCCGTTGGTGCAAAAGCAGGTTGATGCGCGCGCTGAACGTGAACATATTTCCAATGAAGCTGCCAAAATTGCTTTGGTCTCTGAGAAGCAGCCTTCAGGAGAGTTTGTCAAGCCAGAGCAGCTGGGTGCGCTAGCTGTCTTCCTTTGTGGACCAGATGCATCAGAGGTTAGGGGCGCCGCTTGGAATATGGATGGTGGTTGGGTAGCCCAATAAAACAACTATTGCTGTGGCGCCAAATGCAGCCGATCAACCTTACCAGCCATTAGTAACTGGCTAGGCAGTCTTCGCCCAATGAGGGTTTGCAAGTCACTCGAGCATTCCAGCAGTAGGTCTAAATTGATATTGGTATCGTAGCCCATTAAATCAAACATATGCACTAATTCTTCGGTGCAAATATTACCGGTTGCGCCTGGTGCGTAAGGACAACCTCCCAAGCCGCCTAGAGATGAATCAAAGCGCACTATGCCGGCCTCTACTGCTGCTAAAGCATTTGCTAGACCCATGCCACGCGTATTGTGAAAATGTAAGGTCCACTGGATATGCGGATACTTTTCTTGTACCGCGCAGCAAACGGCCTTGACTTGTGCCGGATTTGCCATTCCGGTGGTATCGCATATCGTTAGACCGCGTACCCCTAAGTTAGCGAAGTAATCAATCCAATGCATCAGGCCTTGAAGATTGATTGCACCAGCGATAGGGCAACCAAAGCTTGTGGATAAAGAAACGTTACTCGGTATACCTGCTTGGTTGGCAAATGCAATGACCGTATCTAGTGCAGCAGCAGAATCTGTCCGACTCATGCGCAAATTAGCTTGGTTATGAGCCTCACTTACCGACATCACTAAATTAAACTCGTCGACCTGCACTTCGGCGGCTCGTTGCGCGCCTTTTAAGTTTGGAATGAGGGCGGTGTATTCCACTTCTGGCCGACGCGTGATGCCTTGCATCACTTGTTCGGCATCTGCCAACATGGGAATCGCCTTAGGGCTAGTAAATGATGTCACTTCAATTTTTGCGTACCCGGCATTACTCAGTCGATTAATGAGCTGGATTTTTTCAGCCGTAGGCACGAACTGAGATTCAGCCTGAAAGCCATCGCGTGTCACAACTTCTTGAATAAACAGGCGTTTAGGGCTCATTTTTAAGAAGGATAATAGTAGTTAGAAAGGTGTAAGTACCTATTTTAATTGAGAATAGCGGATTTCTGGAGTTTGCGTACGGGTGATGCTCTTCTCTGAATCGTTTATAGTTACTGCGAATCAAACCGATTGTTTATAAACAGGAGAATTTAAGATGGCTTCAATTCTAACTTCATTAGGACGTACGGTACTAGCCGGCTTTATCCTTTTGCTCATTATTATTTTTGCATTAGGCGGCTTTGCTGGTAATGGTTGGACCTTGTTTACCTTTCGTTGGTTACATGTCACCTCTGGGGTAATGTGGATTGGTTTGTTGTGGTACTTTAATTTTGTCCAAATTCCTTCGATGCCCAAAATTCCTGATGAGCAAAAGCCAGCCATTAGCAAAGTGATTGCCCCCGCAGCTTTATTCTGGTTTCGCTGGGCTGCTTTAGCTACTGTAGTAACTGGTTTACTAGTCGCCATTATTAGCGGTTATGCGCATCAAGCGTTTACTTTACAGCCAGCTTTCCGCGCCATTGGTTTGGGAATGTGGATTGCTTTAATTATGGCCTTTAATGTTTGGTTCATTATTTGGCCTAATCAAAAACGGGCCCTGGGTATTGTGGCAGTTGAGCCTGATGTAAAGGCAAAATCGGCTCGCGTAGCGATGTTAACTTCACGTATTAATACCGTGTTATCAATACCAATGTTATTTTTAATGAGTGCCCAATCACATAATCAAGGTTGGTTTGTGGCAATTATTACCTAAGTTGTTGAGTCTTTAAAGATTGAATTTACAAAAAACCCACCGCAGAAATCTGTCGGTGGGTTTTTTATTTGCTGATCTACTAAATTAAAACAGGAGGTAATAATTTAGCTAAGGCGGCGCGCTCGGTCGTTGCGGTGCCAACTAAGGCAAAGCCCAGCAGCTCACCAGTAACACTTTTAAAGCAGGCTTTCATACCACCTTCTTGGGGGATCGATTCCCAGGCGCCAATGGCATCTTTTGCAGGGGGGGAGACCACGATTGGCATAGCAGGTGTTTTTACCATCACTGGCATTGCGGGGTAAAGTACAGTCGCTTCTTGCCCTAATAAATTCGGAGCTAAGGCGCGTGCAGCCTGCATCAGCGGCATGACATACGGCAGAACTAAGCCATCTACTTCAGCGCAATCACCCAGCGCATATACTTCAGGTGCAGAAGTTTCAAGCCGACGATTAACTTGAATACCCTGGTTAATGCTGAGGCCAGCTAAGTCTGCTAAAGTGGTGCGCGGTCGCAAACCTACTGCTGAAAGAACCACATCGCTTTGTAATCGCAGCCCATTTTTTAATTGCACCACTAGGGCATCTTGATCATGGGAAATGGTTTCAATTGTGGTTTCAAAATGCCAGTTTACGCCAGCCTTAGTTAATTCTCTTTTTAGCTCTTCGGCAGCACTGCTTGGTAGTAGGCGCCCCAACGGCTGGCTAGCTAAATCAATCACATCTACGGTGTAACCCCCAGCAATTAAATCATTAGCAAACTCAGTGCCAATTAAACCCGCACCTAAAATTGCAATACGTTTTTTATTGGCTATGCGCTCGCGAAAAGAGCGATATTCTTCTAAGTCATTTACTGAAATCACTTGATCTGCTGCATTCCCTTGCAAGGGCAAGCGAATTTGATCGGCACCCAAAGCTAAAACTAATTTGGCATACCTAATACTGCCTGACGAGCTAGTAATGCATTGGTTTTTGATGTCGATTGCAGTGACCTCAGTTTGCGCCAAAATAGTAATAGCTAATTGCGCTGCCATATCTTCACATGAGCCAGTAATTAATTGCATAGGCTCTTTTTTTCCTGCAATCGCAGTCGATAGCATCGGCTTCGAATAAAAGTAAGCTGGCTCACGCGTGATTAAAGTGACGGGTATGTCTTTATTTAATTTGCGAATTTCGCGAATGACGGTGTAACCCGCTAAACCACTACCAATAATGACTATTGGTACCTCGACCTTAACCAATTTGGACCATTTCAAAATCAGATTTTGCTACACCGCAATCGGGGCATGCCCAGCTATCGGGTACATCAGCCCAAACAGTGCCGGGTGCAAGCCCATCTTCCGGCAAGCCTAGGGCTTCATCATAAATAAAGCCACAAACGATACATTGCCACATTTTCATAGAAAACCTTTCAAGTTATTAAGATAATTAGAGATTGAATGAGTAAGAGTTTATGCCATAGCTGTTACGATCTAGTACTAATTTTTTTATTAAGGATGAATGATGTCAACCACTGAATTACTTTTTACTCCAGTTAATTTAGGCGCTTTACAACTAAAAAATAGGGTAGTGATGGCACCCTTAACACGGATGAGGTCAATTGCCCATGATGTACCCAATCCATTGTCGCTTACCTATTACAGCCAGCGGGCCAGTGCTGGCTTAATTATTACTGAAGCAACGCAAATTAGTCCGCACGGCAAAGGATATCCGGCTACACCAGGTATTTATTCCCCAGCCCAAACAGCGGCTTGGAAAGAAATTGTGACTGCCGTACACGCTAAGGGCGGCTTAATGGTATCGCAGTTATGGCATGTGGGACGTATTTCACATACTTCCCATCACCCAGAGCATGGTGTGCCACTCGCGCCTAGCGCGATTGCGCCAGAGGGTGAAACCTTCACCGCCGATTGGAAAACCATGCCTTATGAAATTCCCAAAGCGATGACCGCTGCTGAAATCGCCGTGCTTTTGCAAGACTTTAAATTAGCCGCCCAAAATGCGCAAGAAGCTGGTTTTGATGGCATTGAAATTCATTCAGCGAATGGCTATTTGCTTGACCAATTTTTGCAAGACGGCACGAATCGACGGACTGATGAGTATGGCGGTTCAATAGAAAATCGCTGCCGTCTTTTAGTTGAAGTTTTAGATACCGTTGGCACGGTTTTTCCATTTAATCGTATTGGCTTGCGTTTATCGCCTTATGGAACATTCAATGATATGAGCGATAGTGATCCGATTGCGTTGTTTACGGCAGTGATGAAGCGTTTAAATGCCTACGGCTTAGCCTATTTGCATATGATTGAGCCGCGCTCTACATCAGCCGGCGGGAATGACCAGGCATCAGCAGATATGCCAATTACAGCGGCATTATTTCGCAAGTCATTTACTGGTGGGTTTATTAGTGCAGGGGGCTATACCCAAGCTTTAGCTGAAACTGCTTTAGAAGAGGGGTTGGCAGACGCCATTGCTTTTGGACGTTTGTATATTTCTAATCCAGATTTAGTTGAGCGCTTTGCACGGCATGCCGATCTCAATCCTTATAATCGGGCAACTTTTTATGGGGGCGGAGCAGAGGGGTATACCGACTATCCCACTCTCTAGGCTAGCTATGCTTAATACTTAGTCCCGTTTAGTTGGAGAAATTATTTAGCTGAATATAAATGCGCTGCTAAACCATTGGGGGTGGGTTCACCAATTTTATGCAGCGTATTGACATCAGTATGGTGAAAGGGTTCAGTCTTTCCTTTAATCATCAGAATCGTATCGAGTTGATACGACCACGTGCCCGCAGCATTAAAAATAACTTCGATATGGTATTCAGTCGTTTTAAACGCGTATTCAAGAAATGGGTTCGATGAAATACCTGAAGTAGGATCATTTTGATAGGCGCTTAATTTAAATTGATCTACATTGGGATCAACCGTATTAGAGGCCATAGCAATTTGTCCACGCGGAATCGTGAGGGTTTGCATCACTAACAGTGTTTTGGGATCCCACAACCAGTAGCCCACTTGATCGTGATACATCTTTATATTACCGGGCTTAGTAATAAACGTGTGATATCGCAAGCCATAGAGTAATTGGGGTCCATTGGTTTGGGGATCGATAGGCTGAAGTTCGATATGTTCAACATAGGCTTGTTGTTTAGGCCCCGCAGCTTTAGGCTTCACGTCCATTCCCATCGTGCCCTCCCAAATTCCGGCAAGACGGGTTAGGGGGCCGAGGTTTTTTAGTGTGTCGACACTAACGTCGCTTGGCTCAGTATAAATATCGGTTGGAAACTGCTCCATAACAATTCTTCCAAAGAGTATGATTAAGCTGTTAATTGTATTTGATGAGGAGATTTAAATGGTTCAACGTTTATCCAAAGCAGTACTTTCAAGCTGTATCGCTGCTGCTGTAGCCATGCCTTCAGTAACTGTCTTTGCTCAGGCTGCTGCGCCAGCAGCGCCGGTTGCTCCTGCTGCAGCGCCCGCCCCAAGTGCTGCGCCGATGGCTAGTCCAAGCGCTCCTACAGCTGCTGCGTCAGAAAAAAGCACCAAGCAAGCGAAGAAAGATAAAAAAGCCAAGAAAAAGACTAACAAGAAAGCCAAGAAAAAAACCCCGAAAGCGGGTCAGTCAAATACCGCTACGTAGGCCATAATTCAACAATCAAGTAGGTTTATAGCGATCAGCAATGGGCCTCAACACGCGATATAAAAAATCAGGAGGAGAAGACGATGACTTTTAAATACCTACTTGCTGGTGTAAGGACAACTTGCGGCTTGATTGCCGCCATCTGTTTAAATTCTGCTATGGCAGCACAAGCTACTGAAGTGTTGTGGCTGGGACAATCTGCGTTTCGTATTACTAGTCCCGAGGGCAAGGTGATTTTGGTTGACCCTTGGCTTACGCAAAATCCAACTACGCCGGCAAAATGGAAAAACCTCGATGAACTGGGTAAGGTTGATGTTATTTTAGTTACGCATGCTCACGGTGATCACCTGGGCGATGGGCCAACCGTTGCGAAGAAACAGAATGTCCCCTTATATGGCCCGGCTGGTTTAAATCAATCGTTAGCCACTTTGGGGGTTTTACCCGCAGCCCTGGCCCCAAGAATGAATAAGTCCGGCACCATCAAGCCAGTGGGCGACAAAATTAAAATTACGATGGTCAGGGCTGAGCATAGCTCTGAATTAGTCTGGAAAAATCCCGAAACCGGCAAAGATGAAACTCATGTTGGTGGGGAGCCGGTCGGTTTTATTATTCAACTAGAAAATGGTTTTACGATTTACCATATGGGCGATACCGGCCTATTTAGTGACATGAAGTTAATTGCCGATTTATATCAACCCGATTTAATCCTGGCGCCAATTGGCGGCCATTATGTAATGGACCCGAAGCAAGCTGCATATGCTACAAACAACTGGCTGAAGCCCAAATTTGCTATCCCGATGCACTATGCAAGCAACCCATTTTTAGTGGGAACGCCTGCGCAATATGTTGAGGCATTGGGTAATACGGGCACTAAGGTATTGCCACTCAAGCAGGGAGAAGCTGCTAGTTTTTATTAAGTTTCTCGGGCAAGCTAGTGGCTCTGGATGATAGGACACTGCTCTAGTTTGGCCTTGCAAATACTACTCAGCTACTCGAGCACCTTCAATCTGATGGCGCTTCATAGCCTCAGCAACGAAGCCCGATGATTTAAGGTTAGTAATGATGGCGCTTAAATAGCCAGCAATTTCTGCGCTATTGGCGCGTTCTTTCGGGGTACCAATCGCCTGATTGATGACCATGAAGCGACCTGGCAATAACCGGACATTGGTATAGCGTTTAGCGTCAACCTCAAGTTGCTGTTTCACGCCGGCGGCAATATTGCCCTTACCACTCATAAATTCTTCAACTACCACAGGTGAGCTTGCTACTCGTATGAGGCTAGCCTGTTTAATTTCACGCGTAAGAAATAGATCGTAGGCGCTTCCTTTACCAACCACAATTTCATTTCCAGGTCGGTCGACCTCATCGTTTTTTTGGAATGGGGAATTGCCCTTTACTAAATAAGCCCCTTCGATTTGAATATAGGGCGGGGTATAGCTAATATCAGCACCTCGCACTGGATCGATCGCGACAAAAATGAGATCAAGGCTACCATTTTTCATCGCTTCAACAGTAGCACCAGCACTTTTAAATAACTGAAAATCAATTGCTACACCCGCCTGTTTGCCAATCGCATTAGCAATGTCAACTGAAACCCCTTTGGGTAAGGCGGAGCCAACTTCTTGGGAGGCTAAAACAGGATTACCTAAATTAATGCCTACCCGTAATTTTCCCGTGGGAGCAAAGGTCTGAAGGAGGGTAGGAGAAAGTGGCATGCTGATAGGGGAGTTAGTTTGACTAATGGCGCCAGTGTAAAAAAAGCCCATTACGCAATAGGCAAAAAATCGCAGCGCTTGATGCTGTAATGCTGAGTGCCCAACCAGAGGCTTACAAAAATTCATTTTATCCAATCGTGTCATCATCGGTCAAAATCTATGATAGTGGATATCATATGGGCTTGATCATCGGTGTTTCACCTGAGGAACTAGTAGGCGGATGCAGCAACTGAATTTATTAGTGGCGCAAGCCCAAGCGCTGGGCGCAAATGCAGCAGAATCAGCAATCGATCCAGCGGTGGAGGAGGTAGCACGTATTCTGCAAATTTGTAATGCCTGCCGTTATTGCGAAGGGTTTTGTGCAGTCTTCCCAGCGATGACGCGGCGCCTCACATTTAGCCCGAATGATATTCATTATTTAGCCAACTTATGCCATAACTGTGGTGCCTGTTTGCATGCTTGCCAATATGCGCCACCTCATGAATTTGGTGTAAATGTGCCCCAGTCGCTGGCGGTGGTTCGCAAGGAAACCTATATTGAATATGCATGGCCAAAGTCCTTGGGAGTGCTGTATCAAAAGAACGGGATAACTTTAGCGCTAGCGAGCTCGCTCGCACTCATTTTTTTCTTGGTCTTAACACTCGCTGTGAACGGTAACCTAATTAGTCCAGCGCGAAATGGTAACTTTTACGCGGTGTTTTCGCACAATACGCTAGCCTATCTATTTAGCGTCACTTTCCTATTTGCATTACTTGCTTTAGGCATTGGGGTAAGGCGCTTCTGGCAGAGAATTTCTCCTGGTGGCATGGGTTCGACCAGACTAGTGGCAAGCGCAGAAGCGGCGCATGATGCCTTAACGTTGAAGTACCTTGGCGGTGGCCATGGCGAAGGCTGCAATAATGCGGACGATGGTTTTTCCTTATGGCGCAAACGTTTTCATCATTACACTTTTTATGGCTTTTGTTTATGTTTTGCTGCCACTAGTGTAGCTACGCTATACCACTACGTATTTGGCTGGCAGGCACCATATCCAATTTTAAGTTTGCCGGTTATCTTAGGAACGGTAGGTGGAGTAGGTTTAGTAATTGGGCCACTAGGTTTGTTGTATTTAAATTTAACGCGTGCCGAGCAGCATGGTGATGCTGCGCAAAAGCCGATGGATCGCGGTTTTATTTTGTTATTGTTACTCATTAGTGTTTCCGGATTACTATTATTAGCTTATCGCGAGACCGCCGCCATGGCGATTTTATTAGCAGCGCATCTTGGTTTTGTCATGGCATTTTTTCTGACGATGCCCTATAGCAAATTTGCCCATGGAGTTTATCGGGTTGCTGCGTTATTGAAAAATTCAGTTGAAAAACGTCAAGCTAATCTCTTGATGTTAGGTTCCGAATGAATGAACTGATTCATTTAAATTCTTATTTAATATTAGCATCGCCGATCCACAGGGCTTATATCCGCGCGGCCCACGTTTTGACTTTGCTGAGGTTGCCGAGATTTTATAAGTGAGCACGCCAGCAATCTGGGACGCAATTATTATTGGCGGTGGCGCTGCAGGACTATTTTGTGCTGGTCTAGCTGGTCAACGTGGCAAAAAAATTCTGGTGTTGGATCATGCTGAAGTACTGGGTGAAAAAATCCGCATTAGTGGGGGTGGGCGCTGTAATTTCACGAATACTGATTCCAGCCCACAACAATTTTTATCCCTCAACCCGCATTTTATGAAAAGTGCTCTGGCGCGTTATCCCGCTAGTGCATTTATCGATCTAGTAAGAACTTATGGGATTGGGTTTCACGAAAAACAGGCGGGACAATTGTTTTGTAATGACTCGGCCAAACAAATAATAGAATTGCTTTTTCAGGAGTGCGCTAAAGGCCGAGTGCAAATTCGGCATCCGGTAAGCGTCAGTGCAATTGAGTCGAAATCGGCTCACTGGGAAGTAATGACTACCCAAGGCAACAACAAAACCCATGCAGTAGTTCTGGCTACCGGTGGCTTACCCGTTCCCGCAATTGGTGCCAGTAGTTTTGCTTTAGATCTTGCCAGGCAATTTAATATTGACGTGGTTACGCCACGTGCAGCACTAGTACCACTGTCGTTTACAGCAAAGGCGTTTTCTCAGCTCGATTCTTTGGCAGGATTAAGCTTGCCGGTCACTATTCGCTCGGGGATAAAAGGGCAGCAGTATGGAGCCTGCGTATTTCATGAGGATTTATTATTAACCCATAAAGGTATCTCAGGGCCAGCGGTGCTGCAGGCAAGTAGTTATTGGGAAGAGGGCGAGCCAATTGAAATTGATTGGCTCAGTAATGGTGCTGGGGTGCATGGCGGGAAACTATTTGATGAGATTTTTTCTGCCAACGCCAACCGTCTTAAAACTACTGATAATATTTTGGCGAGTGTGATACCTCAGCGACTAGCAAAAATGTTTACTGAGCAAGCGGGTTTATTGGGCAAGAAATGGGCTGAAGTTGGCAAGATTGAGCAGCAGTCATTAAATGCCAGCCTCACACAATGGCGGGTTAAGCCGGCCGGCACGCTAGGATGGAATAAGGCTGAGGTGATGCGTGGCGGCGTGAATACCGACGCCTTAAATGGCCAGACCATGATGTCGCGTAATCACGCAGGCCTGTACTTTATTGGCGAATGCGTTGATGTAACAGGGCATTTAGGGGGACATAATTTTCAGTGGGCCTGGTCTAGCGCCTTTGTTTGTGCGCATTCTCTTTAGGGGAAATACGCTGAAATAATAAAATTGCTGCAATGCAATATTATGTGCCTAGAAACAGGTTAGAATGCTGTCAGATTAATGGCGTATTTTCAGTTGGCGAGTTGCCTGCTTTAAGTTTTGCGGCATTAACTTTCTTTTTTATTTCTTTTAGGGGTTATCTTGAAAAAATCATTACTATTTGCAGCAATGCTTGCAACCGTTACTGCAACTGCATTTGCTCAGCCAGCTAAACCAGCCATGATGCCAATCGAAGCTGGCGTAGTGGTTATTACAGCCACGGTTGATTCAGTGGATATGAAA
>CANKKB010000016.1 GCA_947482555.1 Burkholderiaceae bacterium
CCGATGTGGCGCGTTATCCTGAATTCCTGCCATGGTGTGGCGGCGTGGAGATATTTGAACAAACCGACACCATCTTAGACGCCAAAATAAGCATTCATTTTAAAGGGATTAAGCAATACTTCCATACGCGGAATGTGAATCATCCCCCGGAAACAATTGATATGGTTTTTGTCGATGGGCCGTTTCGCCATTTTTCGGGGCAGTGGAACTTCATTGCTTTGCGGGAAGATGCATGCAAAGTGGAATTCAAATTACATTGGGAATTTAAAAACGCGCTGCTCGATAAAATTATAGGCCCTGTTTTTGCTCATATTGCTGGCACATTTGTCGATCGCTTTGTCAGTAGGGCTGAAAGTTTGTATGGCTAAAGGCTTGGATTTATGGCTTTGTGATGCACGCGCAAGTGCGAGTTTGCAAATGGGCGAAGGTTCCCCGATCATTACCCTGTTGTATTTACCCGTACCCAGTGGCGAAGTTGCAACTATTGGCATGGCTTTAATGCGCAGCGGCCTGGCGAGTGGCCCGAATGATCCAAGCTTTAGTCGCAAGGGTTGTTTTGGCGTTTTTGGCAAGCGCAAAGAATGGCATAGCCCCATTTATGATGGCGACCGAATTGAGTTATATGGCCCCTTATTGATTGATCCAAAGGCAGTGCGGCGTAAAAAAGCCAATCAGAATCGGGACAGTGAATTAAAGGCCAGCGCCCTTGCTCGCCAGCTACGTCGTGAGGCGAAGCAGCGATAAGTCTATAATCTGATTTTGCGACTAGGGGTTTTGTATGCGACTCATCCAGAAAGCACTCACTTTTGACGACGTGCTCCTTGTACCAGCTTATTCAGCTGTCTTACCACGGGATGCGAGTTTAGTCAGCCGTTTAACCCGCGATATTGCCTTAAATATTCCTTTGGTTTCAGCCGCCATGGATACTGTTACTGAAGGGCGCTTAGCCATAGCAATGGCGAGCGAGGGCGGTATTGGCATTGTGCATAAAAACCTGAAACCGGCTGAACAAGCCCGCGAAGTCGCTAAAGTAAAACGTTATGAATCGGGGGTTTTGCGGGATCCCATTACCATTGACCCGGATGTAACTGTGCGCGAAGTGATTAATTTATCGCGTGAACACGGTTTTTCTGGCTTTCCAGTATTACAAGGCAAGACGGTGGTGGGCATCATCACTAATCGCGATTTACGCTTTGAAGAGGAACTCGATGCGCCGGTAAAAGCAAAAATGACACCGCGTGATCGACTAGTTACTGTCAGCGAAACTGCCTCCTTAGATGATGCCAAGCGCCTCATGAACAAACACCGCCTCGAACGCGTTTTAGTGGTGAATGATGCCTTCGAATTACGTGGCCTGATTACGGTTAAAGATATTTTAAAAGCTACCGAGCATCCTAATGCGTGTAAAGACATTGAAGGAAAGTTGCGCGTAGGGGCAGCGGTAGGCGTTGGTCCTGATAACGACGAGCGAGTTGAGCTGCTGGTACGCGCTGGGGTTGATGTGATTGTGGTTGATACTGCGCATGGCCATAGCCAAGGGGTGCTCGATCGCGTGAAATGGATAAAGAAAAACTATCCCCAAGTGCAAGTGATTGGCGGCAATATTGCCACTGCTGATGCGGCTAAAGCGCTATTGGAGGCAGGTGCTGATGGCGTTAAGGTGGGCATTGGTCCCGGCTCAATTTGCACTACCCGGATTGTTGCCGGAGTTGGTGTTCCACAAATTACCGCTATCGTCAATGTTGCACTGGCCCTTAAAGGGACGGGCGTGCCCTTAATCGCCGATGGTGGAGTGCGCTATTCGGGTGATGTGGCGAAGGCGCTGGCAGCTGGGGCAGATGCGGTAATGATGGGCGGGATGTTTGCTGGTACTGAAGAGGCACCTGGCGAAGTCTTTTTATATCAGGGTCGTTCCTATAAAAGTTATCGAGGCATGGGCTCTTTAGGCGCCATGACTGACGGTGCTGCTGATCGGTATTTCCAAGAAGATATTGCCACTGCTAATGCTGATAAGTTAGTTCCCGAAGGTATCGAAGGACAAGTGCCTTATAAGGGTAGCGTTCTCACCATCTTGCATCAACTGACTGGCGGTATTCGTTCCTCAATGGGATATTGCGGGTGTAAGACGATTGCCGAGTTACACGATAAAGCCAATTTTGTAGAAATTACTTCAGCAGGCGTGCGCGAATCGCATGTCCATGATGTCAAGATTACAAAGGAAGCACCTAATTACCATATTGATTAAACGATATCGCTGTGCACGCTAAGATTCTTATTCTTGATTTTGGTTCCCAAGTAACCCAACTCATTGCCCGCCGTATACGTGAAGCAAAAGTCTATTGTGAAATCCATCCTTACGACTGCGCTCCTGAACTGATTCAGCGTTTAGTAGAGGAAGAGGACTGCAAGGGCATTATTCTTTCTGGCGGTCCAAATTCAGTTACCACTAGCGGCAGCCCTAGAGCGCCGCAAATTGTTTTTGAATTAGGTGTGCCAGTACTTGGTATTTGTTATGGCATGCAAACTATGGCTGAACAATTGGGCGGCGCGGTTGCCTCTGCTGAATCACTTGGTAAAGCACGCGAATTTGGCTATGCAGAGGTCCGAGCGCGTGGTCATACTGCCCTTTTAAAAGGGATCGAAGATTTTGCGACTGCTGATGGTCATGGCATTCTGAAGGTCTGGATGAGCCATGGCGATTCAGTCACGACTATGCCCCCCGGTTTTCAATTAATGGCCTCAACCGCTTCATGCCCCATCGCTGGCATGGCCGATGAAGCCAAACAATTTTATGGTTTTCAGTTTCACCCTGAGGTAACCCATACGCTACAGGGTGAAGCCATCTTACGGCGTTTTGTACGTGATATTTGTCATTGCCCAGGCGATTGGGTGATGGGCGATTACATTAGCGAGGCCATCGCGCATATTCGCGCACAAGTTGGCAGCGATGAAGTGATTTTAGGTTTATCGGGCGGCGTCGACTCGAGTGTTGCTGCGGCATTAATTCATCAAGCGATTGGTCAACAATTAACATGTGTGTTTGTTGATCATGGTTTATTGCGCTTGAATGAAGGTGAAATGGTGATGGAAATGTTTGCCCGTAATTTAGGGGTAAAGGTTATACGGGTGAATGCAGCTGAAAAATTTATGGCGCAGCTTACGGGAGTAAGCGATCCCGAGATGAAACGCAAAATTATTGGTAAAGAATTTATTGATGTATTTCAAGCTGAATCCATAAAAATTAAAAATGCCAAGTGGTTAGCGCAAGGCACTATTTATCCGGATGTCATTGAGTCTGCTGGCAAAGGTAAAAAAGGTGCGCATACCATTAAGAGTCATCACAACGTCGGCGGTTTACCAGATGATATGCACTTGAAATTACTCGAACCCTTACGGGAATTGTTCAAAGATGAGGTGCGTGAGTTGGGTGTAGCGCTGGGCCTACCGCGTGAAATGGTCTATCGCCATCCCTTCCCAGGCCCTGGTTTGGGGGTGCGAATTTTAGGTGAAGTAAAAGCCGAGTACGCAGAGTTACTACGCCATGCTGATGCTATTTTTATTGAAGAGCTACGTAACACGATTGATGAAGTTAGCGGAAAATCATGGTACGACTTAACAAGTCAAGCTTTTGCGGTATTTCTACCAGTGAAGTCGGTGGGAGTGATGGGCGATGGTCGTACTTACGAATATGTTGTAGCTTTGCGAGCAGTGCAGACGCAAGATTTTATGACGGCACACTGGGCCCATTTGCCCCATGAATTACTGGGTACAGTGTCTAATCGAATTATTAATGAGGTACGCGGAATTAATCGTGTGGTATTTGATATTAGTGGTAAGCCACCCGCTACGATTGAGTGGGAATAAATTAACTTATAAACTGGAGAAATAATGACAATTTCACGCCGCCTTTTTATGTTGTCTGCAGCAATGGCCCCTTTTGGCTGTGCCTCAATGGGATATTTACGTGGTACTGCTGTTCCTGCGCCAAATCCGCTGCCGGCCGTGCGCCAGCCGCAGGTGGGTCAAGAGTGGTCTTATGTGCAGCGCGATATGTTTAATGGCAATACCTTGGGTACCCTAACTGAACGGGTGCAATCGGTTGGTTCGCAAATTGTTATTACCCGTTCGATGAATACCAGCGCGGCGACATCCAATTCAAGTACCGGAGCCTTTGGCGCCATTATGAAAGATATCAATCAACTCAATGAACCCATTGGTTCAATGGCGAATGAAGTACAAGGCCCATGGGGAACTTTTTTAGCTAACCCCAATTGGAAGACCTTAGTGTTATTTAATCCGGGTGTGCCTGCCTGGCCCCAGCAGTTAAATGAATCCTGGAGCAAACAAACCAACACCAAATATCAGGTCGCCGGTAATGCGGGGTATACCTTCCCATGGGAAGAGTATATGAGCGCTAGTGGTTGGGAGACTATTACAGTACCAGCCGGAACATTTACCGCATTAAAGTTTAGTAGTTTGGTCAATTACACCAGCCCAGATGCCAATAAGATTAATTGTATTTGGCGAGAAACCTGCTGGTTCGCTCCGCAAATTGGGCGTTGGGTAGCACGTGAATCGTCTGGATCGTATATGTTAATTGGCGTTATGCAATCGCCATTTTTAGAAAATGAATACGCTTGGCAGTTAAGCTCGTGGAAATAAATTTACCACGGCGTGTTTGTTTAATTGCTTTAGGCGCTTTACCAAGTGCTTGTCTCACGCCAATTCCTTATCCTGCTTCAACCCCTGGTTTAACACCCAATGTAGCACCCCAAATGCGCGCCCCTCAAGTAGGGCAACAATGGGTCTACGCAGTACGCAATATTTTCAATCAAGAGACCTTGGATATTGTTACAGAGACGGTGGTACAAGTAGGGGAGCAAATACGCATCCAACGTATCTCTAAAAAAATGGGCCCTTTACCTGATGAAATTCAAGGGCCTTGGGGTAAGATCACTCAAGATCCCCACTGGCAACCAGCCCAAAAGTTTATTCGTCCACTACCAATATGGCCTGAAAAATTTGAGCTGGGCTGGTCAGGTTTTTATCGCGATCGTTACCAGGTGCTAGGGTACCCCGATGCCGACTTTGCTTGGCTAGTCACGATTTCAGTAATTGCTTGGGAAAAAATTCGTACGCCGGCTGGATCATTTGTTGCTTTGAAATACAGTAGTGACTCGCCTTATTTTGAAAGTAATGATGTTTCACGTTTCGCTAGCTTACGAAATGAAGAAACGTGGTTAGTACCCGAGATTGGGCGCTGGGCGATTCGCCGCAGCATGGGACGCTATTTATTAGGGGGTATGAGTTGGTCCGGCTCATTTTGGGAAGATTATTTAGAGTGGGAATTGCAGTCATGGAAATAAATTCTTTAACAGCTAATTTATTCGTCCAGCAATTTAATTAATGTATAGCGTTAAAGAAATTTTCCCTACGCTACAGGGAGAAGGTGCGCATGCTGGACGGGCTGCTATATTTTGTCGTTTTACTGGCTGTAATCTCTGGAGCGGACGCGAAGAAGATCGTACTTCTGCCATTTGTCAATTTTGTGATACCGACTTTATCGGAGTTGACGGTATTGGCGGCGGAAAATTTACTACCGCTACCGAGTTAGCGTGTGCAATTGAAGCCGCGTGGCTGACTACTGCTGCAGGCCCCCATTATCGCTATGTAGTTTTTACTGGAGGAGAGCCCCTCTTGCAGTTAGATACGACATTGATTGAAGCTTTACATGCCCAGCAGTTTGAAATTGCAGTTGAAACCAATGGCACCTTACCACTACCTGCCGGAATCGATTGGGTTTGTGTGAGCCCTAAGGCGGGCACTGAGTTAGTGGTCAAACAAGCGGATGAAATTAAATTGGCGATTCCTCAAAATGGTCATACTCAGTTAGAGCAGCTGTTAAAACGCTTTGAGGGAATGGACTATCGACACCGTTTTTTGCAACCTATAGATGGCTTAGAGCGAGACGCCAACACCGCCTTTGCGGTGCAACTGTGCCAAAAAAGACCCTTATGGCGTTTAAGTCTACAAACCCATAAATATATTGGGATGCCTTAATATTACCCTTATGAATACTATTACGCGGCGCTTCGAGTTTGATTCAGGTCACCGCATTCCACATCACGGGGGGCAATGCGCTCATTTACATGGCCATCGTTATGCTCTAGAAATAACGCTTGCTGGAGCAGTTTTGCGTAATCCTGGGGCTGAAGATGACGGTATGGTGCTTGATTTTGGTGAGGTCAAGCGCCTAGCGCATGCGTATTTAGTAGACTTATGGGACCATGCTTTTTTGGTAGCCAAGGAAGATCAACCTGTGGTTACATTTTTAGCAAGTATGCCAAATCATAAAACCGTTATCTTAGATGATGTCCCTACTGTAGAAAATTTAGCCCGCCAGGCTTTTCAGATTCTCGAGCCCATTTTTAAAAACGCCTTTAAAGGGCGCCTCACTTTGGCTGCAATCCGCTTATATGAAACTCCCAATTGTTGGGCTGACGTCTTTAGTGCGGATGCAGTAACGGTTTAATTTGATGAATGCGGATATTGATTTTATGACCCTAGCGCTTGAACAAGCACAACTAGCGGCCGCCCAAGGAGAAGTTCCAGTGGGCGCAGTATTGGTGCAAGATGGCGTAGTCATTGCGCGTAGTTTTAATCAGCCAATTAGTAAACATGATCCTAGCGCACATGCTGAAATGAATGTTTTGCGTTTAGCTGCAGCCCATTTGGCAAACTATCGTTTACCAGGTACAACGCTTTATGTGACCCTTGAACCCTGTGCAATGTGTTGTGGTGCAATGCTGCATGCGCGCATTGAGCGGGTAGTCTTTGGTGCACTAGACCCTAAAACGGGGGCGGCCGGCAGTGTTCTCAATGTCTTGGCTGTGCCGCAAATTAATCATCAAACTTCCGTCACCGGTGGCATCTTGGGTGATGACTGCGGCAAATTATTAAAAACTTTTTTTCAGGCGCGGCGGCAATGAAAATTCATTTGATTGCCCCCTCTGGTGTTACGCTTGATCAACGCGGCCCTGATCTAGGAATGCGCTATTTAAGTGAACAAGGCGTTACGGTTAATAATTTTGCTTGCGTTAAACGCGTGCATCAGCGTTTTGCTGGAACCGATGTTGAGCGCTTAGCTGAAATTAATGCCCTTGCTCAACTTGAAGCTGACACGATTGTGATGGCAACCCGGGGCGGTTATGGTTTGCAGCGCATTTTGGGTGGCATTAAGTGGGCAGCGCTAGCAGATGCAGTGACGCATGGTGTACAAATTTGTGGGCATAGTGATTTCACCGCTTTGCAATTAGGCCTGCTAGCCAAAACGGGGGCAATAAGCCTAGCAGGCCCCATGCTTAATTATGATTTTGGACGAGCAAATCAGACTGGTGATGCCAGCGCGCCAAATTCTTTCATGTGGCAGCATTTTCAACGCGCCATTAACCAGCGCCGGTTAGACTGCCAAGTGCAACAAGCCCAATCTTACTTGGGGGGGTGGCAGAATGCGAATGCGCTGAACGGCATATTGTGGGGTGGCAATCTCACTATTTTAAGCACCTTAATCGGCAGCGAATTTATGCCGAGCATTGAGCAAACGCAGGGCGGTATTTTATTTTTAGAAGATATTAACGAACATCCTTATCGGCTTGAGCGCATGCTCATTCAGTTATTAGAGGCTGGTTTCTTGGCTCAGCAGAAGGCAATTTTATTGGGCGACTTCTCGGGCTATCGACTAGCTGACAATGATCGTGGTTATGATTTTGCTGCTGCTATTGCATGGATACGTGAGCGCCTTCCGAACTCGATCCCCATTTTAACGGGCTTGCCATTTGGCCACTGCCCAGAAAAACTCACTTTACCTGTGGGTGCACAGGCTAATTTGACAGCAAATTTACAGGGGTTTACTCTCCACGCGCAGTGGTAGGTAAGGGCAAATAATTGGCCTAAGTTTCGGCACTGCTTAAATGAAAGCTGGCTTTCAAGTCTTGGGCAAGGGCATCCTTGAGTTCTGGTAAGGCAAGCTTTAATTTTTCTTTTAGAGTCCAGGGCGGATTTATAACTAGCATCCCACTTGCTTGTAAGCGCTGCTCACCCGGCACGTTGGCTACCCGCAACTCTGCTTGCAACCAAGGCCTTGAATTACTCGCAATTACTTTTTTTAAGCGATCCACCAGAGTAATGGATTCACGCCGCGGCAATATGGGATACCACAGAGCAAAACAACCAGTAGCGAAACGCTGCAAACCTTCAGCAAGCGTTATTTCAAGCAGCCGATAATCATTTTTATCTTCATATGCAGGGTCGATTAAAATCAAGCCTCTGCGTCCCGGTGGCGGCAATAATGCTTTAAGGCCATTAAAGCCATTGCTCGCGTAGATATCAATTTGTTTAGCATTCGGTAGTTGCGCCACATTACTTTGCAAAATAAGAATTTCTTTAGGATGTAATTCAAATAGTTTGAGACGATCTTGAGGCCTTAAGAGGCGTGCCAAAATAAAGGGTGAACCTGGATAAATAGATAAAGACTCAGTTTGGTTTTCAAACTGCACTTGCTTTAGCAAGTTTTCGAAAGAGGGCTTCACTTTGGTAACTAAGCGTTCAATACCCAATTGCGCTTCTTTGCTGATTTGCGCAAAGCCATCTTGTAAGCTGTAAATTCCAGCACCAGCATGCGTATCAATAAAAGTGATCGCCCCCGATTTTTCTTGGAGGTAGTGAATTAACTCAATCAGTACAAGATGCTTCAAAATATCTGCATGACCACCAGCATGAAAGGCGTGACGGTAACTAAACATAGCAGTGCATGGTTACAAAACGAATGACTAGGTCGCTATTTTTTGGCGCAGGCCAAAAACGATGAGGGTCAGTGAAATGAAAATTACCCCAATATTTTGTAAATGGAGATTATCCGCAAAATCGAGTGATGAATTTAATAAGATGTAAATAGTGACGATGCCGCCAAGGGCAATAAAGCGGGGCCACCAGCGATTGGCAAGTAATTGCTTGCTGGGTATTTTATCGGCTAGATAGGCGCCAACAAGGCCACACCAAAAGCCCAACCCCGCCGCTACCAAAACGTCGCTCAGCCAATGAACTCCGAGGGCGCTGCGTGAAATGCCGACGAAAATAGCAAATAAAAATAATAGTAACAGGGGTTTTCGGTACGTTGGTTTGGCGCTAAAAAAAATTGCTGTAGCGACAGCAAAAGCAGTTAGCGTATGGCCTGATGGCATCGAATTTGTTAATAACATATTGCCATAGCGAAAAAAACTGCCTTCAACTAGCACGCCAGAGGGGCGGGGTAAATTTAGTAAAGGTTTGAGGCTAGAGCTAACAGCTGCCGTTAACATTCCAGCAAAAATTCCTGCACTTAAGACTCGAGGCCCGATAATTAGTAAGGGAAAGGCAATAGCAAATAGACCCCAGCCATTGCCTAGAAAAGTAAATGCAGCCCAAGCCCAGTTCGGAAGAATTTGACTTGCTTCATTAAGCGCTAAAAATGAGCTGACTTGTTGGCGGGTGAAAAATAAACCAAGCCCCAACGCAATCGGCAGAAGAGGCAAAAGCCAGAATAGCAGTCGGGGAGGGTGGTTATTCGGCGGCATCCAGTTGCACTGTGACCTTAAGCATAACTTCTGCAACAGTAATGGCCTGCATACAGACATTATCTTGACAGGGCGTTTTGCGATGATTCGCTGCACTAACACAAGGGGAACAAGCAAGCTGCGCGGTTATAGGAATTGAACGGCCCAGTGAGCCATATAAGGCCGGTGTTTCTGGGCCAAAAAGAACCACCGTACGTAATTTGGTAACCGAAGAAAAATGGCCCGGACCAGAATCATTGGTAATCATGACTTTAGCCAGCGTATATAAAGCGGGTAATTCTCCAAAACTCACTTTGCCAGCAAAGTTAATGGCACGCACTACTTTTGCTTGCAGGCGGATGGCTTCAACATAAGCAACTTCATTAGTCGAGCCAGTAATGAGGATGAGATCGTTTGGCCAGCGCGCATGAATCGCGCTAATCAGCTCTGCAAACCGCTGCGGTGCCCAGCGGCGCTGGGGCAACAAATCGCTGGCATTGGGATTGATGAGGATAAGGCGTTGGGTTTGGGCATCAAACGGAATTGCGAGCTGCAGCGCCAATTGAATAATGCGCTCTTGTACGGTTTGCAGTACCTGCGGATCGATTTTGGCTTGCTCAATATGAATCGCAGAATCAGGAATTGCAATTTTACTAAAAGGGATTTCGATCTTCGTCGCAAAGGCAGCATAGACCAAAGAGATAAAGTTTTTAGCAATATGAATATGGGGGTTGTAATGTACCTTCCGCGTTAACATCGTGCCGCGCCACAGTCCTTCACCGTGAAATATATAGTAACCAACCCGACGTTGTGCGCCACAAAGCCCAGTTAAGAGGGCCGTAAAGCGAGAGAATAATTCGAGGTCAATCACCGTATCAATTTGGTGTCGACGCGCTTGCCATAAAAAAGCCACAGAGTCGCGCATGAGGCTAAATAAGCCTGATGAATCAATGGTAAAAATATTTTCAGGTTTTACCGTGTTTAACAAACTTAAGCTTGCACGATTACTTTTAAAGATCAGAAAGTAAATTTCAGCGCCACGAGCTTGTGCTTCGCGCATGGCTGGATCAACTAATATCGCGCTACCCATTTCTGATAATTCAATAAATAGTAGTTTACGTGGACTTTGCAGCGTGGGTTTGAATACACTTTGTAGGCGATCGAGTATGGACACCAGCGGGCTGATGATGGCGCAAAGCGGCACCCCCACCCAATGGTCGATGCTACGCATAGTATTGACACTAATACTCATTCGATACGCTTATTTAAATTTTAAGATGGGATAAACGCCAGGTAGAGCGCAGAGCGCAGAGAATGCGCCAAAGCTAACTGAGGCTAAAACTGTTAAAGAGGGATCTACTCCCCATAAAACGAGTACCGAGGAGAGTGTGGCTTCGCGTAATCCCCAGCCAGAAATGCTAATCGGCAGCATGAGCAGCAAGCTAAGGGCAGGCAAACCAATCATCAGTGCTTCAACTGGAACGGCAGCACCGTAGGCCTTTAAGCAGCAGCCTAGAGCAACGATATTAAAGCAGTGAATGCCAATTGAGAAAGTAACTTGGGCAATTGTGACGGGAAAACCAAAAGCAAATCGAATGCCGGGCAAGGTAGCTGTCATGCGGAAGCGCGCCAAGATTTTTTCTAAGAGCCTGAGGCTGGGACCCCAAATTAAAATGAGAGCACCTACTATGCCAGCAAAGAGCATGATTGCAATTACGCCATAACCTAATTCAACTCCCCAGCTAGCAAGCGTAGCACCACCTAATATTAAGCCAATTCCACCCAATAAGTTATTGCCCGCTAAGCCCAGCATACGATCAATTAAAGTCATCGCAAAGCCCAAGCGTAACTTTGGCGTAGCCTGATCTAAATCAACGGCATGATGTAATTCTTCATTGAGTTCTTTTTTGCCACTAACCCTGTCATCGGCAGTAAGGTGGCTACCGGTGACAGCCCGGTAACTATCGCCACCTAAGGTGCTAGGCAAGCCTTGATTAATTAAGGTGCCAGCGAAATATAGCTTAATGTAAGCAAAAACACTCCCTTGAAAGCCTACTTTACGCATCAGTAGCGCCCACCGAATACCACCGCAGGTAAACGCTGAGAAGATGGCTAATACTGCCCCAATAAACCACATTGGTTGCATTTTTAGTTCCGTAGTAAAAAGCGCATGCCAGTCGATCCCACTAGTGGCTTTCCATAACAGGGCAATCGACAACAAAATACGAATAGTGGGCCAACTGCGCTTGAGGATGGTTTTCCAGCCAAATTGAGGGGCGGCGTTTACGGGCCTATTTTTGCTCATAGGCGTAAGGATAATGCCTTGGGGTGCCAGCCCTGACAAAAACTGAAGTCAAAACTGGATAAGGCTCGGTTAAAGCGGTTAATAGCAAGGGTCTCGATGGTTTCGCAAGTATTGAAATAACCACGTGGATCGCTCGAATTGATGGGAGCAGCGAAGGGCAGGCCAGACCAATTGACCAAAATAACGTTAGCATTTTCTGGTAAAGGACCAAACCACAGATCAAATTGGTCTTGACGCTGGTCGATGACAAAAACCGGTAAAGGCTCGCTATACCAAGCTAATCGACTAGCAAGAGTCCAATTTTGTACTGCAGTTCCTGCAGCTTGTTTCTCTTGTACTAGTTGAGCAGCACGTGCACCAGCTAAATTCCAGCCATACAGATCAGCGATGGGATTATTTTTTTGTGCACCGAAACTAATGCCGCCAATAAATACTAAGGTGAAGCCTAATAAGCAAAGCAATAATTGCAGTCCTGCGCACAGGCTGAGAAGCCAGCGGTATGATTTTTGCCACAGCGTAGCTAGGCCAATTCCAGCAAAGGGCGCTAAACAAAACCAAGCGGGGCTGGTCCAGTGGGGGAGACCACCGCCAGCAGACAGAATTGCAAAGAGCGTAAAGGGTAAGAAAAAGAAGCCCAATAAAGCGAGTAGTTGGGGTTTGGCGAACGAGAGAAAGTGGCGTAGAAAGACAATGCCACCGATTGGTAGTAAAACGCCATAGGCTAGGGATTGAATCCCAAAAAATCGTGCTATTCCCAACCAAGACCATGCACCGCCACCGCCATGATTGATTTGGTATTGAAAGGAAATCCATTCATGGGCCCAATTCCAAAAAATAATTGGGCTGATAGCAACAAGCGCTATGAGACTTGCCAACCAAAAACCGCCATGATTGAGCCAGTTCTTGCGAGGGGATAATAAAAAGACTAGCGCAAGTGCAAGCGCACTAAAAATCGCAGTGTATTTACTTAAACCAGCTAGGCCTAGCACGATGCCTAACACAATCCATTGCCAGACGTAAAACTGCTGTGCTTGTTGAAGCCAGCAAATGGCCAGCCACAATACAGTTAATACCAGCGGGGTTAAGAGTGAATCGGGTAAGAGACCGATTGCTAAAACATGTGGTAAAGGCGCTAAGACGATTGCAATTACGGCAGCAACACTAGCTAATTGCTTTGTGGGCAATTGCGGTATAAGCGAGTTGCGTGTTTTAGTTTGTAGATAGAGTATTAAATCGCTGGTGATGCAATACACCAAAGCACATGAAATTAGCCACAGTATTTCAGGTATGAAGCGGATTACACCTTCACTGAAGTCATTAACGACTAAAGGCCATTGAATCCAGCCGACTAAAGGAGGGTGATCAAAATAACTCCAAGCCAGGTGTTTGGCATATAAGGCATAGTGTGCTTCGTCAACTGAAAACTCAACGGTAAAGCCCAGCGCCAAATGAATCAATGCGGCAATTAACACACAGCATAAAGTCCAGCGCATTAGTGCTGATGAGCGCAAGAAAGTTGTCATGCGATCTTTTGATGCGGCCTGTTTAGGCTAGGTTTTCCAAATACACCTTAAAGAGGGCTTGTGTTCCTGAGCGACCTAGTTCTTTGGTCATCAAAAGATCATAGAGTTTCTTGGCTTGATTTAAGCCTGGCAAATGAAGGCCCATTTGCTCTGACTCGGTAATCGATATACCAAGGTCTTTCACTAAATGTTCAATCATGAAGCCGGGGGCAAAGTCACCTTGAACCATTTTGGGACCCAACATATTTAATTGAGTGCTACTAGCGGCTCCACTACCAATAACTTTAAGCACTGCCAAAGGATCGAGACCTGCTTTCTTGGCAAACGAGAGACCTTCACACACTCCCATAATGGTTGAGGCAATGACAATTTGATTGCAAAGCTTCGTGTTTTGTCCGGAACCAGCTGGCCCCAAAAGTGCGATATTGTTGCCCATCAATTGAAATAGGGGGAGAACTTGGTCAAAGACTGCAGCATCGCCTCCAACCATGATAGAGAGTTTGGCATCACGGGCACCCACATCACCACCTGAGACTGGTGCATCGAGGCAGGCAACCCCCTTTTTAGACCCTGCAGCTGCAATTTGCACCGCTAAGGCAGGGCTGGATGTAGTCATATCGATAGCAATAGTGCCATTCCGCGCATTAGCCAAAATGCCCTGCGGACCTAAATAGGTTTCTTCCACATCGCGGGGATAGCCAATAATCGTAATAATTACATCTGCTTGTGCAGCTAATTCAGCAAGCGAGTTGGCCCAAGTAGCGCCGCGCGCAATTAGGCCAGCAGCTTTTTCCTTCGTACGGTTAAAGACCTGCACTGGATAGCCTGCAGCGAGCAAATGACCAGCCATGCTGCTGCCCATAATGCCGGTACCAATAAAACCAATTTTGCATTGTGCTGGGTTGGTGCTTTTTACTGAGGTGTTTGTCATGATCGAATCTTTAAAGGGGTGGATTGAAGTTGTGCTGTAGGATTAAAAGATGATTTTAGACTGGTCTGAGCAGAATCTCTGGGACAATTCCAATTGATGAAGTTAAGCCCTCTTTTCAGCCGCCTGGTCTTTATTGCAGCAGCGCTTCAGCTGGCCGCCTGCAGCGGGCCCATTTTGGTCTCTGCAGATGGTCAAGCAGGTAGCGCTTCAAGTCAAGAGCTAGCCGAGCCGCAAGATTCAGTGATGAAATTTTCAGGCCAAAGTGGGCAAACCGGGCTTCCTAAAGGTTGGCAGTTTTATCGTTTGGCACCTTATAAGAAAAATACTGTCTATCGCCTAGAGAATTATCAAGGTCGCACAGTCTTAAGCGCTAATGCGCAGTCAGCGGCATCTGGCTTAGCTGTGAAGCTCAAACCCCAGTCACCCAAAAATGCCTGGTTGCAATGGGAATGGAAAGCAGTCGGCGCGATTCCGGCGGCTGATAATGCCGAGCGTGCAGCCGATGATGCTCCGCTGCGTATCTTAATTGCCTTTGACGGTAACAAGTCAAAACTCCCCTTAAAAGATCGCCTAGCATTTGAAATGGCTAGCTTAATTAGTGGGCAAGAAATGCCTTATGCAACTTTAATGTATATCTGGGCAGGCAAAGGGTCTGTCGATAGCATTATTCCGAATGCCAATTCAGCGCGCATCAAAATGGTTGTAGTCGATTCAGGATGGAATGGGGTTGGGGAATGGCGTAAACATCAACGTGACCTTTCGGCAGATTTTCTTGCCGCCTATGGCGAAGTTCCAGGTAATTTGATTGGGGTGGGTATCTTGACTGATACTGATAATACCCATTCCGAAGTAAAAGCATTCTATGGCGATATCGAGATAATACGTAAGAGCTCTAAGCCCTGAAGTAGCCCACTATTGGCTTTATTTAGGGGAAAGTAACTTCCTTTAGAATGATTCACGCAGACTGTCTTCAGCGGCTCAATTAAGCAAAGGAACCAAACTCATGTTTTTTAGTAAGTTGATGCCCCACGATGGTAATTTCTTTGAGTTGTTTAATGAGCATGCAAACCATATCCTTGCAGCTTCTGAAGCCTTCCTAAAATTTATTAAGAATTACAGCGATGAAACCCTGCGCTTAAAATATTCGCAGGAAGTCGATAGTGCCGAAAATGCTGCTGATATTGTGGTCAAGGAAGTGAATCGACGACTACATAAAACATTTATTACCCCGATTGATCGAGATCAGATTTTTTCTTTAACCAATACCATGGACGATGTAGCTGATTTAATTCAGAATGCGACCGAAGCAATGCATTTGTATGATGTCAAGCAAATGACCCCTGAAATGTTAAAGATGGCTGAAATTTGTACTCAGTGTTGTGGGCGGGTAAAGAATGTGATCGCTTGTTTAAAATCCATTTCTGATCCTGAGGTGGCTAAAGATACTCTCAAAACTTGCGAGGAAATTGATCGCCTAGAATCGGATGCCGATCGCCTACTTTCTACCTCGATTGCTAAATTATTTCGCGAAGAAATAGAAGTACGTGAGCTAATTAAACTTCAGCGTATTTATGAGTTGTTAGAAGAGGCTACTGATAAATGCGAGGACGTAGCTAATTTAGTTGAAGGTATCGTGCTTGAGAACTCTTAATTGTTGTATTTTTAAGGTAGATTAATTTGCTAGCGCTTGAAGTTGCATATTGGGTTGTAGTGCTGCTGGTGTTATTGGCGCTCCTATTTGATTTCATGAATGGTTTTCATGATGCAGCTAATTCAATTGCAACAGTTGTCTCTACTGGTGTTTTAAAGCCACATCAAGCTGTTATCTTTGCCGCCTTTTTTAATTTTCTGGCGATTGCTATTTTTCATCTCAGTGTTGCCGCTACCGTTGGCAAAGGTATTGTCGACCCGAGTACGATTGATTTGCATGTAATCTTCGGTGCGTTAGTAGGCGCTATTACATGGAATGTAATTACGTGGTACTACGGAATACCTTCGAGCTCTTCGCATGCCTTGATTGGTGGTTTGGTGGGCGCCACTATACCGAAAGCAGGGTTTGCTGGCCTAGTGTGGAGTGGTATTTTAAAAACGGTTGCCTTCATCGTTATCTCACCATTTCTCGGTTTCTTATTTGGCTCTCTAATGATGTTGGCGGTATTTTGGCTTTGCCGGAAGCAAACACCTGCACGCACCGATCGTTGGTTTAGGCGATTACAACTTATTTCTGCTGGTGCTTATAGCTTGGGACACGGCGGTAATGACTCGCAAAAAACCATTGGCATTATTTGGCTCATGTTAATTATTACGGGGTATATCGACGCTACAGCCACTGCGCCTCCATTCTGGGTCATCTTAACTTGTTATTTTGCGATTGCTTTCGGCACCATGTTTGGCGGCTGGCGAATTGTGCGCACGATGGGACAAAAGCTAACTAAGTTAAAGCCAGTAGGAGGATTTTGCGCAGAAACAGGTGGCGCAATCATGTTATTTTTAGCTAGCGGCTTGGGAATACCCGTTTCTACTACCCATACTATTGCTGGGGCTATTGTAGGTGTAGGGTCCACCCAAAGGGCTAGTGCAGTACGCTGGGGTATTGCTAGCAATATTATTTGGGCTTGGGTATTTACAATTCCTGCGACTGCTATCATGGCAGCCCTCGTGTATTACCTTAGCTTGTTATTGTTTTAATTCATTATTTAGGAGAATGCATTGGCTGTTACCGTAGAAGTGGTGCAAGACGCATTAAAGCAAGTTATTGACCCCAATACACAAATTGATTTGGTTGCCGGAAAATGTATTCGTAATTTGCAGGTTGCAGAAGGTGATGTCAGTTTTGACATCGTCTTGGCTTATCCAGCCAAAAGTCAGTTTGATTTGATTCGTGGCTTGGCGATGAGCGCTGTTAGCGCAATACCTGGTGTGAGCAAAGTAAACATCAAGATTACCAGTAATATTGTCGCGCATGCTGTGCAGCGAGGGGTGAAATTATTGCCTGGCGTTAAAAATATTATTGCAATTGCCAGTGGCAAAGGTGGGGTTGGAAAATCGACTACCGCAGTAAATCTCGCTTTAGCGTTAGCCGCTGAGGGCGCTCAAGTGGGGATTTTAGACGCAGATATCTATGGACCAAGTCAGCCCATGTTGTTAGGTATTCAAGGCCGTCCTGAGTCACTTGAGGCTAATACCATTGAACCCATGATGGGGCACGGAATTCAAGCTAGTTCAATCGGTTTTTTAATTGATGCAGATAATCCAATGGTCTGGCGCGGGCCGATGGTAACTTCTGCACTTGAGCAGTTATTAAATCAAACCCGTTGGCGTGATCTCGATTATTTAATCGTCGATATGCCACCCGGAACTGGCGATATTCAACTTACACTTGCGCAGAAAGTACCCGTTACTGGTGCTGTCATTATTACCACTCCACAAGACATTGCTTTGCTAGATGCGCGCAAGGGTCTCAAGATGTTTGAAAAAGTCAACATTCCCATTGTTGGGGTGATTGAAAATATGAGTACCTATATTTGCCCTAAGTGCGGTAATGAGGAACACGTTTTTGGTACTGGTGGTGGGCAGAAGATGTGTAGTGATTACAAGGTCGATTTTCTTGGCGCTTTACCTTTGAATCTGTCTATTCGTGAAGACGCCGATGCTGGCATGCCAACCGTGATCGCAAACCCAGATGGTCCAATTAGTGCAATTTATAAAAATATGGCGCGACAAATTGCCATTCGGGTAGGTACTTTGGCGAAAGATATGAGTAGCAAGTTCCCTAATATCGTGGTGCAAAATACTTAAAGCACTTAATCTAAATCGATCAACTGCCACTAAATTGTAAAAAACGTTTAGCGGCGGTAGTTTGTGGGTTACTAAAGAATTCGTGAGGAGTGCCACACTCAACAATGTTGCCGGCATCCATAAAAATAATGTAATTAGCTAGACGCTTTACTTGCGCTAGTTGATGGGAAGAAAAAATCACGCCGGTATTTTCTTTTGCAAGAGTCCGAATTAAGAACTCAACTTGTTCGGTAGCGTTTGGATCTAAATTTGCAGTGGGTTCATCCAATAATACCAATTGTGGGTTAAGTAAGCGCGCCCGACCAATACACAGTTTTTGCCGTTCACCAGCCGATAACTTTTTAGCTGGCGCTAGTGCTAAATGAGCCAAGCCAATTTCCTGCAACATAGCGTCTACAGCACCTGGTGCAGGGGGGTAAGGAGAATCGCTAACTAAATTTAAATTAGCCCGAACCGACGCCTTAATCATTGGAGTATGGTGTAATACCAGTGCGCTACGCAATACGTTATAGGGATCTTGCGATGGCTTCATGATAGTTCCTTGCTGAGGCTGCGCAATGCCGTGCAACGCTTTTAATAAAGAGGTTTTACCGGCGCCATTCGCGCCAACACAAGCGACTATTCCTGAGGCTGGAATATCAGCACTGAGAATATCTAAAATAATTCTGTTATCTAAAATAAGTTGTAGCTTACGAATTTCAATCATCTGCTTACCCATAGCGTCGCTCTGCACTATGGCGAATGAGATAGGTAATTAGATTGGCGCCGATCACCAAAGACATGAGAATTAATCCTAAGGCTAAGGCTAGCGGTAAATCACCTTTACTCGTCTCAAGGGCAATGGCAGTTGTCATGGTGCGGGTATGGTGATCAATATTTCCGCCGACGATCATGACTGCGCCAATTTCAGAAATGGCGCGTGCTAAACCGGCTAACAAAACAATTGATAAGGAGAAGCGGCAGTCCCAGATAAGCCATTTAAGTCGGGGCAACCAAGCTAGTTGTAAAGCTAAAAAAGATTCGCGATGGTGATTCCAGGCATCTTCAATCAGCTGGCGACTTAAGGCAGCAATTAAAGGTGTAGTTAAGCAAAATTGCGCAAGAATCATGCCTTTGACAGTAAACAACCAACCCCAGTTACCAATCGGCCCATTTCGCGATAAGAGCAAATAAACTACCACCCCGACAACGACAGTCGGCACGCCCATCAAACTATTCAATACCACGATCAAAAAACGCCGTCCAGCAAATGATTCGGTTGCCAGTAGGGCGCCTATAGGTAGGCCTACTAGGCAGCCGAGCAAGAGCGCACTGAGGCTTACCTGCAATGAGACCAGCACAATACCTAGAATGCCACTATTGGGTTGGCCGAGCAGAAGTAGAGCGTCGTTAATGGCTGAAAACATGAAGTGGAATAAGGGTGAAAGAATCCAAAAAGTGCGTTACTGAAGAAAGGCCTAGATATTGATTCTATCAAGTTACCCTTGCTACCTATTTATAGGCGCTTCCCCTAGCTGCATCGATTAAGAGAAGCAGTGGCAAAATGGGGTATTCCATTTATTGGGTATATTAATTTCAACATGGCTGAAGTCATCTGTCTTTGCAATGGGGTATGGGATGAAGATTTACGAGAATACCTCGACGCGCATCCTATTGCCTCGATTGAAGAGCTGCGCGAGGAGGCCTCGATCTGTAATAAATGCTTGCAATGCGAAGATTTAGTCGCTAGTGAAATTTATGCTGCACGCATGCGTCGCCAAAATGCAGCGGGGCTGACTTGAAGGGTCAACGCCTACGGGTGATTACTATGAATATGCATAAGGGGCTCTCCGCCTTGCATCTGCACCCAACGATTTATGGCTTGCGACAAAAAATGCGTCTCCAGCATGCTGATTTAATTTTTCTGCAAGAATTACAACAAGAGCATCGTGGGAGAGCAAAACGGTATGGTTGGTGGCCTCATAATGAATTAACCCATTATTTATCAGCGGGGTTTTGGCGGCATTGGCATTATGGAAAAAATGTGGAATATCAGCACGGTCACCATGGCAATGCTATTTTCTCGCAACATCCTTTGCAAAAAGGCCTTAACTACGATATCTCCGCTTATCGATTTGAACGACGAGGCTTACTCCACAGCCAAATTCAGCTAACTGTTGATAGCCCAGTAATCCATTGTTTTTGCGTACACTTGGCTTTATTTCAAAGTGGACGCGAGCGCCAATTAGTTGAAATTATTGCGCATATTAAGCAATTAACCGCCGGTGGGCCAACTATCGTAGCTGGTGATTTCAATGATTGGCGTAACCGCTTAAGCGAGCCAATGCGTGCCGCTGGTTTTATTGAAGTATTTGAAGAATTAACTGGGGTACCAGCAAAAACCTTTCCGAGCATCAAACCCATTTTACCGATGGATCGAATTTATGTTCGCGGATTGAAAATTCATTCGGCAGCCTTGTTGCACGATTGGGAAAAATTATCGGACCACCTAGGCATTACAACAGAATTGGAATTGACATGATTTATTTTTACCAACTGCTACAGCATTTTTACGGCGCTTACTTTCTTTTATTTACGATCTTACATTTTATTGCAGTTGCCTGTATTGGCTTGCATTTAATTTGGGTGCGTCGTACGGTCAGTGTAGCTTTGGCTTGGCTTGGCGTAGTACTTATATTTCCTTTTCTAGGTTTAATTGCTTACCTCATGATCGGTGGTAAATCGATTGGTCGTGCTTATATGGATAAAGGTTTAGGTATGCTGGCCAACGTAAAACAGCAATTAAAGGCGGCATTTAATTTTTATCAGGCTGACCAAGATCAGCTTCCTTTTGAAGCAAAAGCCTTGAGCAACCTTGTGGCGGCGAACTGGGGTTCACCCGTAGTCGCTGGTAACGCAATTGATTTATTGACCGACTCTTTAACGATCTTGTCTCAATTTATTGCTGATATTGATGCCGCAAAAAAATCCTTACACTTGGAGTTTTATATCTGGGCCCTTGGCGGTGATGCCGATAAGGTCGCGGAAGCACTCATCCGGGCTGCAAAACGGGGTATCGACTGCAAGGTTCTACTAGACTCATTAGGGAGTAAAGATTGGCTGCATTCAGCTTGGCCTGAGCGCCTAAGGGAGGCGGGGATCGAATTGGTCGCCGCTTTACCAATTCATTTTGGTAATTTTCAGTTTCGGCGTGTTGATTTACGCATGCACCGTAAAATTTTTGTGATTGATGAAGCAGTGGTCTGGACTGGAAGTATGAATCTGGTTGATCCACGCACTTTTAAACAAGATGCGAATGTAGGGGAATGGGTTGATGCTATGTTACGTGTGCAGGGTCCAGTTGTTTCAGAATTTGAAACTACTTTCCAATTCGACTGGAGTGTTTGCAACCCTCAAGTCACCCAATTTAATCCTCGGCAATTACTACCGCAGAGTTTATATGGGGACATTTTGGCGCAAAAATTATCGACGGGCCCGATTGCGCGTGACGATATTTTGTATCAATGTATTCTCTCCGCCTTAATTGATGCGCGCGAAAGTTTAATCATTACCACTCCCTATTTTGGTGCGGATGATGGCTTAATGCAGGCCTTAATGGCTTCAGCGCATCGCGGAGTCGATGTGACTTTAATTGTGCCAAGAAAAAATGACTCTAAATTGGTGGCCTTTAGTAGCCGTAGCTATTATGAAGACTTAATGGCGGCCGGCGTACGTATTGCTGAGTTTAAGGGTGGCTTATTGCATACCAAGAGCTTACTAATCGATCGGCGTATTGCCATGTTTGGCTCGGTAAATTTTGATATGCGTAGCCTACATCTTAATTTTGAAATTAGTTTATTGATTTATAACGTTGAATTTTGTCAGCGCCTCAATACGCTGTTGCAGAGTTATATTCAAAAATCGAATTTTGTTGATCCAGTGGCTTGGGCTAAACGCAGTCGCCTACAAAGGCTGAAAGAAAATGCGGCATATTTAATTTCACCGCTGCTTTAGGCTGAGCCTTAAGCGGTCTCAGTAGTACGCTAAATAGTTTCACTGAAAAATTAAATTGTGCCTGCTTGGCGTAGCTGACTAATTTCATTCTCAGACAATCCTAATTCTTCTAAGATAGCGACGGTATGCTCGCCGACGCTGGGAATAGGACCCATGCGATAGTCATAGGTGTCATTAATGCCTGGAGGGATGAGTGCTGGCATTAAACCGCTAGCGCTTTCAACCTCTGCCCAGCGCTCCCGAGCGGCTAGTTGCTGATGTTGCCACAAGCCAGTCATATCATTCAATTGCGCATTGGCTATTTTGGCCTGATCTAGCCGAGCAATGACTTGCTGGCTATCGAGCGGCCGAAAGGCTTCTAAAATAATTTGCTCAAGAGCAGCCCGATTCTCATTGCGCAGGGCATTACTATTAAAGCGAGGATCA
>CANKKB010000017.1 GCA_947482555.1 Burkholderiaceae bacterium
CAATTGACACATCCTCCCCACCAAGCCCCGTGATCCACATCACCGAGCCTGCCGAGGAATAGCTTGATTTATAGCCCATGGCATTAGCTGCTGCAGTGACAATGACCGGGAGAGAAAGCCTCTCGGGATCAGAAGATGGATTTGCACAACTGACAAGGGGATAGAAAGAATTGCCGTATTGAAATTGTGGGCACTCGTAGATATCGCGATCCTCGTACGCATTGCCCGCAGACTTAACCACCACAGCACCTTTGCCGCCCCGCAAATTCGGCAAGCCCTCAAGCCATGGCGTGATTCTGAAATATAGTGGTAATGGTGGTGCACTTCCAAAGGACGCATTAAATACATCCGTATCTTTTGACCACCCTGCACCGCCGTATGCTTCAACTTCCTGATTGGCGGTACGAGCATATCCATCAATGTATCTCGCCCCTCCCAGGGTAGCTCTAGGGGCAACGCCCATCACGCCAATACCATTTTGGGCGGCTGCAATCATCCCGGCAACATTAGTGCCATGGGCGCCATCAGTATCGCTACTTGGAGGCATTGGATCTGAGGTGCCGGTTTCAAAATTCCATGTCATTGCCGGATTGATATTGGCTTTCAGATCAATGTGATTGATCTCAATGCCGCTATCTAAAACCATTACATTGATACCTTGTCCTTTAATACCTTGCTTATGCACTGCCTCAACATTTAAATCTGTAAAACCATCAGCTACAAGGGGAAATCCAGCAAAGAAACTTTGCGCAGCATTTAAGGCCCATTGATAGGTATATAGGGGTTCTGTAGCTCCTGTTTGGCAGGCATAGGGGCCAGATTCAGAACAGGATGAAGTGCTAGTGTTATCTCCGCAAGATACGAGCTGTGTTCCTAACGCAATAGCAAGGAGAGAGAGCAAAATAGTCTTTTTCAATTCAACTCCCTTCAGGCTATATGTTGCTGGTAGAGGTTCATGCTCATCTTAATTAGTTTAAAACTGCCTTTAGGTATTCTGGCATAAATTGAATTGCCATGGGTTTTTCTGGTGGGAATCCCTAACCTACTGAAAAGTTGTAAAAACAACTTTTTTTCTATTACACGACTTATTACACAAAGGGTCTTTTTTAAAATAAGTCATTGAATTCATTATAAAAAAATGAACTTCAAATTTCTGTTAATCAGTTGGTCCATGGTTCGATCCCACGTCGAGGAGCCAAGGTTTAAATAGTCGCTTTTTCTACTTGGCTTGCTGCTCTAGATGACAGCACAAATTCTATTTGCTTACTATTTATTGCTCAGTTTCTCGACAACCGCAGCCAAGAAATCAAGGTCGTCAATCACTTGCTTGCCTACAGGTTTTGGCCGCGCGCCCAAGCCTACAATCACAATATTATTGGCTGGATTGAGGTAAAGGAATTGGCCATGAATTCCTCTGCCCATAAATACGCCCTCATGAATCTTTCCAGCTTCAGGCTTTACCGTCCACCATTGATAACCATAACCATTTTTTCCTGTTACACCCATGATTGGCTTGGCACTACCAGCATCCGCTAACCAACTATCGGGTACGATACTTTTCCCATTTATCTTTGCCCCATCCAAGATAAATTGTCCGAAACGACCAAAATCTCGTAAGACCGCAAGAATTCCACTGCCACCAACTTCATGACCGCCTGGCGAATCTAGCCACCAAAGTCCATTGGCCTGCATCCCTATTGGGATCCATATTTTTTTTGAAAGATAATCTGCTAAAGGCATTTTCGTTGCCGCTTGCACTATCTCACCTATTAACACGGTCTCACCAGTGCTGTATTTAAAGTTTTTACCTGGTTCAGAAGCTTTTGTAAGTGTTTTCATTACCTCAAAAATGGCACCTTGTTTATTACTGGCTATTTGTAGCTCTAATAATTTACGGCGATCAGAAGCTGGATCAGTATAAGTTTCATCCCACTTTACGCCCGATGCCATCATCAGTACATCACGAACGCTAACGCCTTCGTAAGCGCTGCCTGCCAACTGTGGCAGATACTTGGTTACCGGATCGTTAATGCTGCTAATAAATCCGTCCTTAACAGCCGCACCAACCAAAGTAGAAACAAAAGATTTAGCTACCGACATCGACATCCAGCGCGTGTTCGCTGTTAGGCCAAAGTCGTAATGCTCATAGGCAATCTTGCCATCTTTAATCACTAATAATCCAACCATGCGATTTAAAGCGACATAATCAGGCAGATCATAAGTTTTGCCTTCTGATTTAAATTGCAAACTTGTCAGTGGTTTTTCGCTAAGGGGAAGTGCCGATGGTTTATTCCCCGCTTTAATAATTCGCGTAGGAAAAATGAGTTCAGTATTGCTATAGGTGCGAACAGCTTTATCAGGATATAGCGAACCATCATAGATATCTCTAGCTCCACCTATATCAAGCTTGGGAGATGATGCGGGCTGTGCATAGCTAGTAATGCTAAATGCAATTAATACGATAGATGCTAGTATTTTTAATTGATTCATTCTCTAACCCCGCTGAGCTAATAATTTATATTTTCAAACAAGTGCATTTGATTTTGCCAAGTAGCTACCCCATTTACTAATTCTTTGACGCAATCATCCTTGCCGATGCAACTTCAGGTTACCACTAATAATTGATAAGCCGCCACTTAAGTTAATGAATTGCTCTTAGCATATAGCGCCTACCCTTGTAAATTATGATTTAGCGCCTTGTTAGCAACGATTAATACACTAAAATAACTCCATGAGTGCATTTATAGACAAATGGTTTTTTTCGCAAAAGTGGTTAGCGCCACTGAAATTTAAGGTATTTCGCTCAATCTATTTAGTCTGGCTTACTGCCACCATTTGTATGTGGATGAATGATGTGGCCGCAGCGTGGATGATGACCTCATTAACCACCTCGGCAACCTTGATTGCCTTGGTCCAAACTGCATCTAGTCTACCCGTTCTGCTGCTAGGTATACCGAGCGGTGCACTCGCTGATATTCTAAATCGTAAACATTTTTTTGTTTTTACCCAGCTATGGTTAGCGGCCAATGCCACTGCATTAATGTTGTTCTTAGTGTTTGGCTTGCTCAACCCATACGTCCTATTATTTTTAACCTTTACCAACGGCATTGGCCTAGCAATGCGCTGGCCCATCTTTGCGGCCTTAGTCCCTGAATTAGTGCCACGTGACTCCTTGCAACCAGCCTTAGCATTAAATGCCATCGCCATGAATGTCTCGCGGATCGTTGGCCCGCTGATTGCGGGAATTATTATTGCTACCGCTGGAAGCCAGTATGTATTTGCCCTCAATATGGTGCTCTCACTAATTACATCCTGGGTCGTGTTACGTTGGCAGTATCAATATTATGTTTCTGCTCTGCCGGGCGAGCGTTTTTTTGGAGCCATGCGCGTGGGCTTGCAATATGTACGCCAATCGAATCAATTACAAGCAATTTTCATCCGTACTTTTCTGTTTTTTCTGCAATCAACTGGCCTAATTGCTCTTTTGCCCGTCATTGCCAAAGATCATTTTCAAGGCAATGCCCATATCTTTATTTTGTTGCTCTCGTGTTTAGGTTTGGGTGCTGTTATTGCTGGCTCTCAACTGCCTCGCTTAAAAATGCGTCTGAGCACTAATCAATTAGCAAATTATGGAATTATTCTTTTATCGATTAGCTCAGCTGGCGTAGTGTTATCTCTCAATTTATGGCTTGCTTCCGTCTTTATGCTGATTAGTGGTATTGCTTGGATTAGCGTTGCAAATTCGCTCACGACTTCCGCTCAATTGTGTTTGCCGAGTTGGGTTCGGGCTCGCGGTATGTCGCTTTATCAAATGAGCATCATGGGAGGCAGCGCATTAGGCGCAGCTATTTGGGGGAAAATTGCGACGGAGACCGATGTTAGTGTCAGTATTGGCTTAAGTTCAATCTTTGGTATTGTTGCCTTAATCGTAGTTCGTAAATTGCACGTGGAAGGCTTACATCAGGAAGATATGAGCCCGGTATGCCCGCTAGAACGCCCTAACCCATCGCGCAATATTGACCCAAGCGAAGGACCAGTAATGATCTCGATTGAGTATCATACCCAAGCCGCACAGAACGAAGCCTTTAAAAAACTCATGGCCAGCACTAGGAAATCACGCTTGAGACAGGGAGCTTTGTCGTGGAGTTTGTTCGAGGATGCTGAGCATACCGGTAAATTTGTTGAGTACTATGTATTTGAAACATGGGCAGACTATTTACGCCGTTTCGATCGCTTTACTGCCGACGACTTGAATATGCAAGAAGAGCGATATCGGCATCATATCGATATTGCACCGCCAAAAGTAACTCGGCGCATTGCAGCAAACCTGAAAAAATAACTTATTTGCGCCAAACGCTTGCTAGCCAAGGCTGCTGCTCTCTTGGTAAGCCTGGCGGCCGATAAAAATGATCAACTTCTATAAAGCCCGCAGTCTTTAAAAAAATTTGCCAAGTTTCGCGATCATGATAAGCACCGTATCGATCACCATTCCAGCCCTCTTGATTTTCTCCGCGCGGGTTAGAACTAAACAAAATTCCAGCGGGCTTTAGGGTATTAAATAATTCAAGCAATACTTTGGGTAGCAGTTGCGTAGGAATATGAAATAACGAAGCGTTAGCAAAAACGCCATCAAAATAATTATTTGGTAATTGCAGATTAAAAAAATCTTGCACCAAAACTTCACAGCCACTAAATTTGCGGGCTATTGCCGCTGCTTGCGTACTACCCTCTAAGCCAATGACATGATGGCCAAGTGCCCTAAACGCCTTTAAATCCCGACCAGGGCCACAACCAAAATCTAAAATTTGATAAGGGCCCGCGCCCTCAATCGCCTTTAATAATGCAGCTATGTTTTGACTAACGTCATGATCACGCGTGCCCTCAAAAAAAGAATCTGCATTCAGGTTGTAATGCTCGATCGTTTTGGCAGCAATTTCAGCAAGCTCTGCCGAAGTGAGTGATCCTTTATCCTTCATTTAAGTCAATCGATAGCGAAAATGAGGAATTTAATTCGCCTCAAGGGTTTTCTTTAAATTAACGGCCGATTCTCTTAAGAAACCGACGTCACTGCCAGCAACAATCATTTGAAATCCCAACTGCTTAAGGTCAGGAATAGTTCTTCCAGCAAATGGAATAATGCCAACTGGAATCTTTACGGCCTTGCATTTCGCCACAACGCTATCAATAGCTTGATTTAATGCGGCAAAATGATCTGGTCCTTCTAAATTTAAATTAGCCGATAAATCAGTAGGCCCAATAAAGACTAAATCAACCTCTGGCAAGCTACCAATCTCTACAGCCAAATTCATCGCATTGCGCGACTCAACCTGAATAATCACCAATGTATCTCTATTTGCATTATTACGGTAATCAGGATTAGTTCCATAGGCGGAGGCCTTAAGGGCGGGTAGAGCTAAGCCCCGATCGCCTTGAGGCGGAAATTTTGCTGCGCGCGCTACCTCTAAGGCTGTTGCAACACTCTCAACACGTGGCACCATCACGCCATGTGCACCTCGGTCTAACACCCGCGCTATTAAACTAGGATCGGCCGATGGCACTCGGACGAGCGCACTAGTTTCGCCACTAAAACCACGCAATATTCCCGGTAAGTCGGCTAAGCCAATTGCGCCATGCTCCATATCAACTATCACGAAATCGAGCCCAATCGCCGATGCAATTTCTGCAAATGCGGGGTTCACAGTCATCATCCAAGCTCCGCCAATAGACTTACCTTGCTTTAACTTCGATTTAAGTGATGTTGTAATTGAGTGCATATTCTTTCCAATAAAATGAGCATCTGTAAAAAAATGAATGCTAGTTTAAGTTAACCCCAACTTTTTTCCCTGCCGCACAAATATCTTGCCAAGTTTTATCGTCTATCTCAAAACCATCCGTTAAGCGTTGTGCCATCATTTTTTGTTCGGGCTCACCAGCTAGCATAACTGGTACTCCCGCCTCGCTCGCCGGACTTTGATAAACCCAATCAATAAAAGAATTTGTTTCTAAGTCAAATTGCTCTTTGGAATTAATACTAATGGGATTAATCAAAATTGATAGCATGCCATTCCAAATGGCGCGTTTTTTTACTTTAGGCGGCTTCCAGGTGCCATTACCCGTTAATGCGCCGCCTAGCAACTCGCAGGCAATAGCCAAACCCGAGCCCTTGTGCTCGCCAAACGGTATTAGAGCACCTAAATTACCTGCGCTATCAGGCTTCACAACTACTCCTGGGTCGGTAGTTGGCTTGCCTTGTTGATCAATTAAATATCCCGAACTTACTTCTTTACCGGCGTTATGAGCAACTCGCATCTTGCCTTGCGCCGAGCGACTGGTAGCAAAGTCTAAGATAAACGGTGCACGCTTAGCAAGCGGTACACCAATGCAAAAGGGATTAGTACCGTGGCGACCGATGCCACCGCCCCATACAGCTACCACCGGCGCAGAAATGACATTGACCAAATGAATCGACACCAAGCCCTCAGCTGCGGCCATTTCTGCGAAATGCCCAATGCGGCCTAAGTGATGAGCACGCGATAGAGAAACGACACAACTACCTAATTTTTTTGCTCTGGCAATTCCCATAATCATCGCCTCTTCACCGACAACTTGGCCAAAACCTTGTTGACCATCAAGCACCAACATACTTCCTAAATCGCTCATGACCCGAATTGTTTGGTTTGGTTGTAAAGAACCTTCCATAAATGATTCAACATAGCGCGGAATCATTCCCGCACCATGCGAGTCATGACCCTTCAGGTTAGCCTGAATCAAGTTGGTACAAACCCGTAAAGCTTCCGCCTCAGAGCTACCAGTAGCTCTCATAATTGGAATAATTTTATTTTTTAAATCTTCGGCTTGAAATATCGGCATAGATACAGAGTTTATGGCTTCTTAGAGTGCGTTAGAATAATAAAAAAGGGGGGGCAATGTTAAAACAGTGGCGCTTATCATTCTTGGTAATAATTACGAGTCTCGTTATGGCCTTTCCAAGCCATGCGCAATCAAACTACCCTAACAAACCCATTAAGCTAATTGTTGGCTTCCCTCCAGGTGGCGGTCTTGATTTTACCTCGCGACTCATAGCACCCTATCTTGGCGAGGCATTAGGACAGCAAGTTATTGTTGAAAATAAACCAGGCGCTGCTGGTGTCATCGCGCTCACCGAGCTTTCGCGTGCCGCACCTGATGGTTACACCCTGGTCGTAGCAAATATTGGGCCCATGGTCTTAGCGCCGAATATGATGGCCAAAAAACCCTATGACCCTTTAAAAGACTTCACCCCCATTGGGCAAATTGTTTCTACTTATTTCCTTGCCGTTGTCCCACGAGAGCTACCAGTAGATTCGCTCAAAACATTTATCCAGTGGGCAAAAAAGAACCCAGGTAAGGCTAATTTTGCTTCTGGTGGCAATGGTTCTATTACTCATTTAAATGGCGAGTTACTCAATAATGTTGGTGGCATCAAACTCACGCATGTTCCTTATAAAGGTTCTGCACCGGCCATTGTTGACTTAATATCTGGGCAAACTCATATCTTGGTCGATATTACTGGCATCTTAGTACCGCAAGTTCAGTCTGGCAATCTAAAGGCGATTGCCATTACTAGTCCAACTAGAGATAAAGATCTGCCTAATGTTCCGACAGTTCGCGAATCGGGCTATGCTGAATTAGAAACCTCAGGGTGGCAAGGTTTAGTTGGGCCCGCTAATATGCCTAAAGATGTAGTGCAAAAATTGCAAGCCGCTCTCAAGAAAACCTTAGCAAATCCTGAAGTTCGTGAGCGCTTTGAAAAAGCAGGAACTCCCATTACCGAACGATCAGCAAGTGAATTTGCGGCATTTATTAAAGCCGAAAATGACCGTTGGGTCGCTGTTATTAAAGAGTCAGGTGCCAAAATTGAGTAAATCGAATCGAAAAAAACCAGAAGAACTGCGTAGTCATCGCTGGTATGGTGTGAAAGATATGCGTAGCTTTGCGCATCGTTCGCGCACAGCACAAATGGGTTATACCCGCAGCGATTATGCTGGCAAACCTGTCATCGCTATTATTAATACTTGGAGTGACATTAATCCATGTCATAGTCATTTTCGGCAGCGCGCTGAAGAAGTAAAAAGGGGTATTTGGCAAGCCGGCGGCTTCCCAGTTGAAATGCCAGCCATGAGTTTGTCTGAGCCTTTTCAAAAACCAACAACCATGTTGTATCGCAACCTGTTAGCAATGGAAACCGAAGAGTTGTTACGTTCTTACCCAGCTGATGCGTGTGTATTAATGGGTGGCTGCGATAAAACCACGCCCGCTCTATTGATGGGTGCAATTAGTATGAACATTCCCGCCATCTTTCTCCCGGCTGGCCCAATGTTACGTGGCGATTATCGTGGTCAATTTTTGGGTAGTGGCAGCGATGTTTGGAAATACTGGGATGAATTAAGGGCCGGCAATATTACCGAGGCTGACTGGGGCGAAATTGAAGATGGCATTGCTCGCTCTGCTGGTCACTGTATGACGATGGGCACTGCATCTACCATGACAAGTACCGTGGAGGCGCTAGGATTATGTTTATCTGGCTATGCTTCTATACCAGCGCCCGATTCAAGACATGCACAAATGGCGACCCTAACAGGCAGACGTATTGTTGAAATGGCTTGGGAAGATTTAAAACCATCCGACATCCTCACCGCCAGCTCTTTTGATAACGCCGTAATGACTACCTTAGCTTTATCAGGATCAACCAACGCTGCGGTACATTTAATTGCCTTAGCAAAACGCGCTGGCTTTGCGCTCTCCTTAGAGCGTTTTGATGAATTGGCTCGCAAAATTCCAGTACTCGCAAATATTAGGCCTTCAGGAAAATATCTCATGGAAGATTTTTTCTATGCCGGAGGTTTGCGTGCTTTACTCAAACAACTTTCCAACTTCTTAAGTCTTTCTGAGCAAACTGTTGATGGTAAAACCATCGGCGAGTTAATCGCTGATGCTAAAGTATTTAATGATGATGTGATTCGATCGGCAGATAAAGCGCTAGTAAAAAGCGATGGCCTAGCAATCTTAAAAGGCAATCTTGCTCCAGATGGTGCAGTCATTAAACCCCCTGCTGCTGAAGCGCATTTACTAAAACATACTGGCAAGGCTGTAGTATTCAAAAGCTACGATGATTTATCGGCACGCATTGATTCTGCCGATTTAGAAATCGACGCTAATTCAGTCATTGTTTTGCAAAATGCCGGGCCTCAAGGTGCTCCAGGCATGCCTGAATGGGGGCAATTGCCTATTCCAAAAAAGCTCTTAGAGCAAGGTGTACGCGATATGGTCCGCATTTCCGACGCGCGAATGAGTGGTACTAGTTATGGCGCGTGTGTTTTGCATGTCGCGCCCGAAGCCTATATCGGCGGGCCCTTAGCTTTTGTACAAGATGGCGACTTAATCGAATTAGATGTGCCAGCACGCAAATTAAATGTCTTGATTTCAGATGCAGAAATGGCTAAACGCAAAGCAGCATGGGTAGCCCCAGCTCCTAAATTTGAGCGGGGTTTCGGTAAGATTTATTTACAACATATTCAACAGGCTAACAATGGCTGTGATTTTGACTTCTTAGAAACTAAGGTTGACACGACTAAAGCTGCTAACCAACAAAAAAGTAGTAAGGGCTCCGAACCAGAGATTCATTAAAGGCGGCAACAATGGTACTAAGTAAATAATGGATCTCTGATATATAAATTTTTTTATTTATAAAACTGCTTATTAGCCTGATCAAGAAGCCCATCTATTGTGCCGCCACTAACTGCTTTTTTAAGGCCCTCAGAAAGCCCAGCCTGAAGACTTGCATAGCATTTCGATTTCTTTGAAAACGCCACATACATATCGCCATAGACAAGATTTTTCGGTAAAAAGTCAACTTTCGCAAGGATGTTTAATTTCTTTGCCTCAAGTTTTCCTGGATAGCGACCAATAATCAGGTAATCGGCCTGCTTGCTTAATAGCGCCTCAAAAGCTTTATCGACACCATTGGCTCTGGCAACGGTTAAATTTTGCATAATATACGCGTCAAATTCACTGCCATAACTTTCGCCTACATTAGTCACACCTTTCTTGCCTTTTAGATCGCCCCACTGTGAATATTTCAAAGTATCGCCATTGCGAATCACAATGGCAACCGGATCTTGCATATACGGTGGATCAATGTAGTTCATATAAGCAACTCGCGCCGTGTCTTTATAAATCCCAAAAATAATATCGGCCTTACCATCTTTAATGGCATCTTGGGCTTTTTGCCAAGAGCCAAAGTCAATAGAGGTAATTTTTTTCACTTGCAACTGCTGCGCAATTGCCGTTACCAATACAGCAGAAGACCCAACAATTTTGCCATCAACCCCCCAAGCCACGGGGGGGTAAGCTGGGTGCCCCGTAATAACCAAAGCCTCACAAACAGGGCTGGTCTGCGCAAATGCTGCAGAAGTCGATAAGCCCAATATTGCAATCATTAAGAATCGTTTAGTTTTCATTATTACCTTCAAATTTAGGAACATACGTACCATTATGACAAATTTACGTAACTAGATTAAGCTCTATTTTTAGCTCAACCTAAGGGCTACTGGGAAAAGTAAATACCCATTTTTTAGCGTTGATTTGCTTTAGACTAGGCCGACCTGATCTTTTTGGATTCATATGTCTACAGCGCAAACCATGACTACAATTCCAGCGTTTTTAATCCGTCGCTTTAAAGCATTGGGAGTTGATGAGGGCTTTGGAATTGTTGGCGACTATGCGCTAAAGCTTTTTGATCATCTCTACCGGGGCGGTTTTCCAATTCTAGTTACTACCGATGAGCAAGGCGCAGCGTTTGCAGCAGAGGCATACGCGCGGATACGTAGCTTTGGGGTATGTGCCGTAACCTATTCTGTTGGCGGCTTTAAAGTAGTAAATGCTACCGCTGGAGCTTGGGCTGAGAATGTACCTCTTTTAGTACTGAGCGGTGCACCAGGGTTATCAGAAAGGCAGGGCGACCCTTTACTTCATCACAAGGTTAAAAATTTTGATACCCAACTTGAAGTTTTTAAAGATATCACTATCGCCCAAGCTGTGCTGACAAACCCCTTAACAGTGACTGCAGATATTGATCGAGTTCTAAGCGCGATGATTGCTCATCAACGTCCTGGCTATATTGAAATTCCCCGCGACATGGTTGACGTTCCAGTGCTTGATTGCCTAGATGGTCTATCGATCGAGTTGCCCAAGGTTCATCAAAAGCGTTTAGAGCTAGCGGTAGCAGAAACAATGCAATTATTAGAGGGCGCAGGAAATGCAGTTGCAATTGCAGGTTTAATGGCAGTGAGGCGTGGGCTTGGAAAAGAACTATTGGCTTTCATGGAAAATTTTCAGGTTCCAATGGCAACCACCTCCTTATCTAAGGGAGTAATACCAGAAACCCACCCATTGGCTTTAGGTGTATATATGGGTGCAGTTAGCTCTCCAGCTATTGTTCAGCAAGTGGAAAATGCTCAGCCACTAATTATGTTTGGGGTTTTATATGCTGATTTAATCATGGGTGCGTTCACTGACCACTTCGATCGCGGTCAGGTAATCGAGTGCACTGATTGCCAAGTAAATATTGGTTTTCACACCTATCAAGACGTTCCACTTTGGGCCTTTTTACCAGCTTTAATAGAGGCTGCTAGCGCTAGAGCTTACAAAGAATATGGCTATGTTACCCATAAAAAAATGTCTTTTATTCCAATTGCAGGCCAAGATCTCATTGTTGAAAGAATTATGGAATGTATTTCTATTTTTCTTAATGAAAAAATACGCTTGATCGTTGAGCCAGGTGATTGTTTATTTGGCTCAATAGAGTTGCCAGCGCAATCCTTAATGCTCGCCAGCGCCTATTACGCTACGATGGGATATGCAGTGCCAGCAGCTTTAGGTGCTGCGCGCGCCGACGCAACCCGCAGGCCCTTGGTATTAGTCGGGGATGGGGCTTTTTTGATGACCGGGCTAGAAGTTCTTTCTTCAGTGCTTCATGGCGTAAGTCCACTTGTAATTGTGGTCGATAACCAAGGTTATGGCACCCAAAGACCAATGATGGATGGGCCATTTAACGATATAGCGTCATTACGCTCTGAAGAGTTACCAGCCGTCTTAAGAACTGGCAAAGGTTTCTTATGCAAGACAGAGGATGAATTATTTTCTGCCTTAACTAAGGCGATTGCTACAGATGAACTCTGCATAATTAGAGCCTGCGTGCCCCTAGGGAACTATAGCCCAGGTTTATTGCGCCTAACTTCAGCACTGAAAAAACGAGTCTAATGGTTGCCGCGGGGTCTTGAATCGGGAAAATTGGTACTGTGTAATAAACTGTGCAATGCCATTGGGGATTAGTTTAATAAATCCTTGGGGCAACTTAAGATCCGACTTAGTGGTTAGCGTTAGCAATAATGATCTGATGGATGGTGGGGCTTAATAAGTTGGAATAATTGCAGTAGTCAAAAATGCTTTGGATAGTAATCAATCCATGGTTGAGCCGCCTCAAAAGCAGAGGCAGCCCTGAAGATATCAACCTCAGAATTAATCTTAGAAACTAGTTGCAATCCAACAGGTAATCCTGCCTGAGTAAATCCAGCAGGAATTGTGGCCGCAGGCTGTCCAGTCAAATTGAATGGGTAGGTGTAATAAACCCAAGAAACTATATTTCTATCTATTAAATTTGGTGGGGTATTAAGACCAGTATCAAATGCCGCACAAGGTGTTGCTGGCGTAAGTAATAAATCAAAATCTTCGAAGAAGACCCTTACCTTTTCTCTAAACTCATATCTTTTAAAAACATTGGAGTAATATTCTTCCGAAGTTTGGCTTAGGGCAATATCTAAAACACTAGCTACGGCTGGATCTAATAATTCACGCTGGTCTCTTAACGTATTTTTTAACCGAACTCCGACACCAGCATAAAATTCAGACATCCATAATTCAATTGGGTCAGACTCGAAAATTGAATCAATTTCGATAACATCACAACCTAAATCTTCAAAAATTTTAACTGCCTTCTCTAAAATCGCAGCGACCTCTTTATCAACACTAGCATACCCAAGTGTCTTACTCCAAGCAATCCGCATACCCTTAATAGGCTGATCACATGAGGCTAAAAAATCAGGTACAGACTCAGATAAAGAGAATGGATCGCGTCTATCAAAGCCGCTAATAGCTTTTAATAAAAGTGCAGCATCACGAACGGTGCGGGCTAATGGACCAACGTGCACTAATGTAGGAGTAGCAGATACCGGAAAAATAGGAACCCGTCCAAACTGGGCTTTAATTCCAAAAATACCTGATAGAGATGCGGGTATACGTATTGACCCGCCCCCATCAGTACCTATAGCAATAGTAGTAATACCGGCAGCTATGCTCGCGGCCGCCCCAGCACTTGATCCACCTGGAGTTTTACTAAGATCCCATGGGTTACAAGTTATCCCAGTTAAAGGAGAATCGCCTACCGCCTTACATCCAAACTCACTGGTAGTTGTTTTACCTATTAAACACCCGCCAGACTTAAAAAGCCTCTCAACAGATGGGGCGTCATATAGGCCAATATTATTAGCCAAGGCTCTTGAGCCTGAGGAGAAACGTATATCTTTTACTGAGATGAGATCTTTTACGGAGACGGGAAGTCCATGCAATAAACCAAGAGGTGCGCCATCCATCACCGCCTGCTCCGCTAATTTTGCCTGATGCATCGCGAGCTCTGGCGTATAAGTAGCGAAGCAATTAAGTTTAGACTCCAAAGCCTCTGCTTGATCGAGAGTCTCCTTCATTAATTCAACGGGAGAAATTTCTTTTTCTGCAATCGCTTTAGTTAATTCAATTGCAGATCTACCATTAGCTATATCATTCATCATTAGCCCTAATTTAATAAGTCAACCCAAAAGTATTCAAATTGCTCCAGATGATCTATCAAAGATTGGTATTTCAGGAGCTATCCAAGTAGAAAATTTTCTATTGATAAGCTCTCAATCCAATAGAGGCGACATCATTTCCGCCACCGCAAGATACGAGTCCCAACATCTCTAATTGAATCGCTACCAATATCCTAGACACTTCCCAGTCTCGCTCGGTACTGCTTTTCATATACTACCGGAGAAAGCCCATTGTTGTAACATGACGCCTAACCGGGTTGTCGCACGGGGACTTCCTTTGGTCGTAAAACATTTCGATGTAATCAAAGATATCCTCCCTTGCTTTTGCCCTACTGGCATAGGTTTTACGTTTGATGCGCTCCCGCTTTAGTAGTTAAAAAAGCTTTCTGCCACGGCGTTGTCATGACAGTTCCCACGGCGACTCATGCTTTGCTTAAGGTTATGTTCTTTTAAAAATGCTTGCCATTCGTTACTAGAAAACTAGCTGCCTTGATCGGAGTGGATCATTAATACCTGTTTTGGTTTGCGTTTCCATGAGGCCATCGGCAATGCGCTGACGACAAGCTCTTTATCCATCCTGCTTTGCATTGACCAACCGACAATCTGACGAGAGAATAAATCTAGGACCACTGCCAAATAAAGCCAGCGTTCATGCGTACGGATATAAGTAATATCGGTGACCCAGGTCTCATTGGGTTCTAAAACATCAAACTGTTGATCCAAATGATTGGGGGCAGCGATATGGGGCTTACCGGCATGGTGCCGTGGTTTACGCTTGTAGCCTGTTTGAGAGCGCAGGCCTTCTGCCTTCATCAGCCGATAGACCCGCTGCTCACCACAAGCAACCCCCAGATCTTGCAAATCATCATAGACCTTGCGATAACCATAGATGGTGCCGCTCGCAATCCAGGCCTCCTTAATCTGGCTCACAATCCCTAAGTTCTCACGTGCTCTAGCTGAAGTGGGCTCTTTAAGCCAAGCGTAATAGCCACTGTGGTGTACACGCAAAACTCGACATATTGTGCGGATGGCATGCGCAAACCGGTGGGCTTGAATAAACGCGTACCTCAACCGGACTCCTTGGCAAGACCGTGAAGGTCTTCCCCGACAATCTTAGGCTACTGAAGTAGCCTGATTGGCGTGAAAGTACGCGGCGGCCCTTTTTAGGATGTCGCGTTTTTCAGTAACCCACCTGAGCTCCACCTCCAATCTTTTTAGCTTGGCCGCTTGATCATCACCTACTAAACGCTGCTCAGCAGGTACCCCATATGCATTAATTCAAGCATACAAGCTATGGGTTGATACCCCTAGCTTAGCAACATCAGCTACCCCAAAACCCCGCTCAGCCACCTGTTTAACTGCTTCTAATTTGAACTATTCAGTAAATCGCTTGCCTTTATTCATAACACCTCCTCATAACCTAAATATTAGGCTAGAAAGTGTCTACTAAAGTGGTAGCGATTCAGTCAAGACAGGAGTCTGACGACTCAATCGCCGGGCTAGCCCCCATTGACCAGCGACCTCAGGACTTGGCCCCCAATTGGCGCGAGATGTCGGCACCAGCTTGGAGCACTATAGGCAGCCATGCCTTGACAGCTAGCGCCCGAAAACGATCTGTCGGACCAGAAATTCCCGCTGAAGCGATTACCTTACCCTGCCCATCGACTACTGGAACGGCGATGCCAGATACTTCCTTTCTATATTCGCCACGATTTATCGCATATCCCTGCTTAAGAATTTTCTTAAATTCGGAACGCAACGCAATAGCTTCATGCTCTCCATGGGTTGACTCGTCGAACGCCAGCAACACCTTTCCGGCAGACGTGCAGAAGGCCGGCATACGTGCCCCCACGGCCGTATGCACCCGGATGGCCCGCGCACTGGGCTGGATTTCCATAAAGGTAACCTGCATTCCATCTAGTAGCGCCAGAAATGCAGTCTCCCCGGTGGCATCCCTCAAGCGGCCCAGCACGGGCGCAGCTAGCTGTCTAAGGTCAGTGCTTATTGCCACGGCTGATCCCAAGCTCCAGAGTTTGAGCGTTAGTTGATATCGTCCAGCGACCTGCAATGGGACGGCAAATCCTGCCGCCACCAGAGTCTGAAGAATCCGATGCGCGTTACTTTTTACGATCCCCATGTGTTGAGCTAACTCCGTCACACTTAGTGGACGCTCACTGGTAGCCAATATCTCTAGGGCTCGCAAACCCTTCAAAAGTGTTTTATCCATCGTTCTCTTGTTGACTTTGCAATGGGTCGATAGTAGATTATGACTGTATTTGGAATATAATTCCATATGCTGGAACGATAACAACTGACAAGTTTACTTAACTTTTGGAGCTTCCCCTCTATGAAACGCATCGTTCACTATCTCCTAATCGTGACTCTATCTCTTGGCTTAACCATCGCATACGCAGCAGATCCATTTCCCAACAAGCCCATCCGTATCGTGTCCCCATTCTCCGCTGGCGGCACCAACGACTTTCTGGCACGCCTCTCGGGTTCAATACTCGGTGACGCGTTTGGACAGACAACTATTATCGAAAACCGCCTAGGTGCGGGCGGTGTGATCGGTTCAAATATGGTGGCACAAGCTCCAGCAGACGGCTATACCCTGCTACTTGGATCTATCTCCACGCACTCGATTGGGCCTACCATCTACAGCAAACTGCCCTATGACATAAGCGCTAATTTCACGCCAATATCGATCGTTGCCGACGTCCCACTGGTTTTAGTAGTGCACCCATCGGTCGCAGCAAAAACACTGCCCGAATTGCTAGCGCTTATCCAAAAGCAACCAAGCAAATTCAACTACGCATCCTCCGGTGCAGGAACCATTCCTCACATGACAGGGGAGCTCTTCAAGACCATGACTAAGACGGATATCACACACATTGCTTACAAAGGTGATTCGCTGGCAATTACCGACCTAGTTAGCGGGCAAGTTCAGATGATGTTTGCCAACCTGCCCTCTGCGATCAACTTTGTGCGTCAGGGGCAGTTGCGAGCTATTGCTGTGGCGGGCAAGACCCGCTCGCCAGCACTGCCGGACGTGCCAACGATGCATGAGTCTGGTGTTCCAGGCTTCGATGTGACCGGCTGGTATGCCCTTTTCGGCCCGGGGAATATGCCTATCGACGTCGTGAACACGCTCAACACTGAAATTGTTAAAGGTCTGCGAAAGCCTGAGATCCAAGCCAAGATTCGCGCCCAGGGCGCCGAACCTGTTGGCAACACTGTCAAAGAATTCACTACATTTTTGGCTGCCGATCAAGCTAAGTGGAAGCGCACAGCGGCCACAACCGGCATCAAGCTAGATTAATAGCTACGCCAAAAGAGAGATTATTTATGCTTCCATCGCACAACAGATTCAAGTACTCAGGCATCAAACAACGTCCCGTATACAACTGGCCTGGCGGCAAACGCCTCGCATTCTATGTTGCCGTAAACATAGAACACTTTCCCTATGGCGTGCAGTGCGGCGTTGATCTTGACCGACAGACTCAGCCTTGGAGTCAGCGCAGTTGGCTCTGGCGTGAATACGGCAACCGCGTCGGCGAGTGGCGGCTCATCGATCTTTTTGACGAGCTAGACTTGTCTGTAGGCGTGATTGTCAACACAGAAAACTACGAGCATTGCCCCGAACTCATCGCAGCACATCGTGACCGAGGCGACGAGATGATTGCTCACGGTCGTTCCAACGCAGAACGCCAGATCGAAATGAGCGAAGACAATGAAAGATCAATGATCGAGGAAGTGACGGCACAAATGGCAAAGGCCGACGGAAAACGTCCCGAAGGATGGCTCAGCCCCTACCTTACGCCAAGCGCGGTCACCTCCGACCTACTATCGGAAGCCGGTTATAAATATGTACTCGATTGGGGAATCTGTGACGAACAGCCCTTCTGGATTGACACGCGTCACCAACCTTTGCTGTCAGTGCCCTACCCCATCGAGCTCAATGACCAACCGGCTATTGCTTACAGACACAACTCAGCAGCGGAATACTGCGACATGATTGTCGAAAATTTCGACGAGATGTTGCGCCGTTCTGTCGAAGCACCGTTAGTCTGTGTGATATCTCTACACTCTTTCATCATGGGCCAGCCCTTCCGATTAGCACGTCTGCGCAAAGCTTTACAGCACATCATGTCGCACAAGGATCAAATCTGGATGACGCTACCTAGTGAAATAGCTAGGCATTACCGCGAACTACCGACCGAACTGCAACTGACGGCAAAATGATGATTACTGGCCCTGATTTGAGCCAAGTTCTGCTGTCTATACGTGCCGGAGAAAGTGATGCGACGGCACAGATGGAGCGGTCAATCAGTGCAGCACAATCGTTGAAATGCAACGCAGTTTTTATCACCACCTCCTTTGACGAGGCCCGTGCGACAGCGGCAGACCCTGTGGCTCGAAAAGGCGCCCTCGGCGGGCTCAGCGTGTCCATTAAGGATTTGTTCGACGTCGCGGGTCAGTCCACACGCGCAGCTTCTCGCATCTTGGCCAATGCCGCCCCTGCTGTTTTCGACTGTCCCGCGGTAGCACGCTTGCGTGCTGCTGGAGGAGCGCTGATCGGAAGAACCAACATGTCGGAGTTTGCGTTTTCGGCCGTAGGTATCAACCCACATTACGGCACGCCGGCAAATGTCAGTGACCCGCTGGTGCACCGGATTCCCGGCGGATCCTCTTCGGGCGCAGCGATATCAGTCGCTGCCGGCGCATCCTTCATAGGCCTAGGTTCGGACACTGGTGGTTCCATTCGAACGCCCGCAGCACTCAACGGAATTGTCGGATTCAAAAACACTGCTAGGTTGGTACCACTGGACGGTGTTTTTCCGCTGTCCCCGACTCTGGATACAGTGTGCGCAATGACACGCTCAGTCCAGGACGCCGTTCTAGCCCACGAGATACTCTCGGCGCGCGTCGTGCCGCTCAGCAGAAACCCGCTACGCGCTTGGCGTCTCGCCGTTCCACGCACATTGATGCTTGAAAGACTTGCGCCTGAAGTCGTACGCGCTTTTGAGGCATCGCTAAATATTTTGCGCCGTTATGGTGCGCAGATCGAAGATATAGAATTGCCTCAAATCCGCGACCTAGGAGCCTTGCAATCGACAGGTGGTTTTGCCGCGGTAGAGAGCTACGCTGCGCATCGCTCATGGCTAACCAGTCAGCCGAAAGAATATGACCCACGGGTTGCAGCTCGCATTCAAAAAGGTTCAACAATCAGCGAGGCTGAATATATCGAACTGGTAAATGCGCGGCGCGGTTGGATTGCTGCCGTCGAAAATGCTCTCCAGGGATTCGATGCCTTGCTTTCGCCCACTGTGCCGATCATCGCCCCCCCGATCAGCGACATCGCGCCGGGCACTGAGCGTGATGATGCCTTTTTTTTAGTTAATGCCGAACTGGTACGCAACACCAGCGTAGTTAATGTACTTGATGGTTGCGCGCTGACGCTGCCCTGCCATGCGCCAGGGCAGTTACCTGTTGGCCTAATGGTCTGGCACGGCACAATGCGCGACGATAAGGTTCTCAACGTGTCCTTGCGAATAGAAGAAGTATTAAATCAGCATTGACGCGCAAGCTCCAAATTCGGAGCAATGTCTGCCCCTCCTTATGAGTGAGCCTCATCTTTCATGGGTCTTTTCTAAGTATGAGGGGCTCTGTATTCCAGGTCATTTTCCACGTGCAATATTAGTTTGGAATTGCTATCGGGCACCGCTGGTAGCAACCAAATAAGCATCGACTGACCTTGCAGACGACGCCCAAAGTTGTCTTGGTTAATCTCGTAAAAATAGCTAAAGTCCTAAAACTAACGGCCACCGAACTACTTGCTAAGTCAAAGCTTTAACAACAGTCAAATCTTTGACATGTTTTATAGAAATTTTCTAATATGGCCGCAAAACAGTGATGATGTATCAGGGGTAGTCTTTGCCTATTTTCGGTCGGTACGGGGTGGGTGGGGTTTCCATCGGCCTCTATTGAAGAACTCAGGCGTACTGCTGAATTGAAGCGCACCCAACGCTGGTCAATTCTTGGTCAAACAAGTCGTTAAATTGACCAAAAAAGTGTATAAATAAGTCTGGTGAGGGTTTTAAGAGGTTTGGTGTTTCCACCCGAAAGCCTTTGTTTTACTTGCTTTTGGCTTTGATTTTTTGGCCTGCCCAGCACGATTCGAACGTGCGACCTATGCCTTAGAGCTTCACTATGCTGAAGACCTGCCAAAACTCTCAGGGTATTTACGCCGCAATTTACTCTACCCCTCTGGGTCGCATTCAATAATCAGTGAAAGCCGTACATGACAATTGATAGTTAATGCTATCTATCCGCGTAATTTGGCATTGGCCGCCAGCGGCTAGAAATTTCCCCGTTCCGCCCACGATAGCAAAAGTATTTGTAACTTGCTGGTTCATTAGGCCGAGCGTGCCCGTATATGTTCCAACACCTAATATCACAATCGAATCCTGACCATCACCGAACGAATAATTAACGAAAAGTAAGCGCTTATCGCCATCGCTCAACCTTTCAGATACCCTAGTATTAGCGTCAAATCGGCCAATTTGAACACCTTTTTTATCCCATAATGACCCGCTACCAGCGATCACATCATCTACAGATGGCCCTAGGGCACCTGAGTCAACAACAATTCGGTTATCGAAACGCGATACAAAAGCGATTTCGTATTTAATTGGTTTGCGTTCAGGAACGTTGCCGAACACAATGATATAGCTTGGCTGATCTTTGGCATATGTTGCTGATCCGCTGCTGATTGTCAAAACAGCAATGAGGGCGATTCGCATCCAAATGATCATTGTTTGATTTCCTAAGGTATCCAAATAATTAGATTAACATGAATCATATTTAGATAAGCTCCAAAATTTATAATTAACTGAAGTGAACTAATTAATACTTTCATGAGGTTTTTTAACCAGATCTCATCGGCCAGTCGGGCCTTTGGCCTGCCCAGCACGATTCAGACGTGCGACCTAGACCGATAAGCTTAGTTGCTTAACGCTGCAGCCTGATAGAAATAAATTGACCCCGTATTCCCCATCATATAAATTAATCCTCCATATCCAAGATTTGGTAGAGATCCTAGAGCAGTTGATGGCGTATATGCGCTAGATGGCGGCCTAAGAATAGTCGCCCCAGTACTTGCATTGGCCCACTCTACAGTTTCGGTATAGTTGCTGCTATAAAGTGCAGATTGCAGAACACTTGTCGAAGAGAGAATATCTGGATTAAGGTATTGAGAAATTAATATCCTCTGGTTAACTGGACCAATTAAAGAAAAATAATCTGTCGTACGCCAATCAGGCCGATTCCAAACAGTAGTCATTACGCCTGTTGTTTGATTCAAGCTAAGTCCCACTACTCCTTGATAAGTATCTTGAGCGTAAACCATATTATTTTCTGGGTCCACTCCAAAACTACCCAGTGACGCACTCCAACCCCCCGTTGGAGTGGCTGTTGGGAGGGTTGTGCCCCAAGGGGTGGCACGCACAGAGGTAACAGAGCCATCCCCATTAATATCTTGACTTACCGCAAAAGGAGTAATTGGTACTAATGCAGACCCCCCGCCATTTTGGTTTGCAATAATCCAGTTTCCTAGAACTGCAGGAGCATCCCCCGCAGTTTGACCAGGTAGTAAATAGGACGGGGGAACCCACGCTTTATCAACAGTTAATTGACTCGTGAGAGGATTAACAATAATGCGCTCTAAATTACTTAATCCAGCTAGATACCAATAAATTCTATTGTTGTGCCTTGTCACAACTCCACGCGTTCCCACCATCTGATTAAGCGCAATAGAATCAATTAATTGGAGGTTACTAGAGTCCAGAGCAACCGCTGTTGAATTTGGTGGTAGCCCATACTGCGCTTGACATGAGGTCATCGCCAGATTTCCCTGAGTGGGACAGCCAATGGGTCGATTCTGGCTTTTTAATAATATGGCACCAGCTGTATTTGGGGCAATCAATAAGCCGTCAAAATTTGCGTTAATTGGACTTGAGAGTGTAGGCGATACCCCCAATTGAACTGACTTTAATATTGACCCCGTTAATGGATCGAGCTTAACAATCGTTGTGCCCGCTGCAGCAATAATTGTTCCATCGGCAATCACTCCCA